>JACVCQ010000066.1 GCA_016741945.1 Chitinophagaceae bacterium | reverse complement strand
ACGTTTACGTGGTATCAGTTCTATTTCTTCTTCCTCAGAACCTCTATACATTATCGATGGAGTGATCGTGAACAATGCTACAAACCGAGTAACTAATACTTCGAGTAACTATGATGGAGGAAACTTTGTGGGAAGCATTGGTCAAAGCCGATTGGTAGATATCAATCCAAACGATATAGAAAGAATTGAAGTATTGAATGGTGCTGCTGCCGCAGCTATATATGGTAGCCGTGCCAATGCAGGGGTAGTTCAAATCTTTACTAAAAAAGGTAAAAGCGGTGCCCCTTCTGTAACCTTCTCAACCAGCTTTACAACCAGTAGTCTTCGTAAGAAATTAGATGTTAATCAGGCACCTACTAAATTTGGTGGACCAACAGATGGTCCAGGTGCATTGACTCAAGACATTTTAGTACCGGCGCAAACCATTACCACACCTGTTACCCGTTATGATTATCAGGATTATATTTTCCGCAATGCCAATGGTACCGATAATAATATTTCTATCAGTGGTGGAACAGATAAAACGAAGTATTACATTTCCGGTTCTTATTTCTATAACCAAGGTATTGTTAGAAATACTGATTTTCAACGTTATAGTTTCCGCAGTAATATTGATCAGGTATTGAACAAATGGGCAAGCTTTAATCTGGGCTTGAACTATATCAATAGTACCGCAAATGAAAAACCAGATGGTAACTCTTTCTTCTCTCCAATGAACTCTGTTACGATCATAGGTAATTTCCATGATATTTGGACTAGAGATGCATTGGGAAATATTCGTGCAGTAGGTGAGCGTGGTCGTGCGAATCCGGTATCTGTAATTGAAGATATTAAACAGCGTCAAACTACGAATCGTTTGATTGCGAATCTGGGATTAAAGTTGCGTCCCATTACAGGTCTTACCGTTGATTATACCATGGGTATTGATAACTATGCACAAAACGGAAATACTTATATCCCGCCATTTGCATACAATGTGAGTACTGCATTCTTTGGTGGTGGTCCGGCATTAGACCCAACGCAAAATGGCTATTCAAGTGCTGCGAATAATAACTTCTTTGCTATTAACCATGATCTGAATGCAACCTATTCTAGAAACATCACTAATAACATCAATTCTGTTACTCAAGTTGGTTTTTCTCAGCAATATGAAAAGAATAACTTCTCTTTATTACAAGGAAGAGGCTTGGCTCCATTCGTACAAACAGTTAATGGAGCAAGCACCAGATTGGATCCTGTAGATGAAAGAAGTGAGTTATCTATTTCCGGTGCTTATGTTCAGCAGAACTTCAAATATCGTAACCAATTCTTTGTAACAGGTGCTATTCGTGTGGATGGTTCATCTGTATTTGGGAAAAATCAGCGTAACCAGACATACTACAAAGCGAGTGGTAGTTATGTGATCTCTGGAGCCGATTTCTGGGCCAATTCTGGTGTTTCTAAATGGTGGGATCTTTTCAAAGTTCGTTTGGCATATGGTGAAAGTGGAAACCTAACAGGTATTGGTGCTTACTCTAGATTCAATACTTACAGTTCATCCTCTTATTTGGGAAGAACAGCATTGAATTCTAGCGGTACATTGGCAAATGAAAATGTAAAACCTGAAAGACAACAAGAAACTGAATTAGGTTTTGATCTTGCTTTTCTGAATAACAGAGTAGGGTTAACGGTAAATATTTACAATAAGAAAGTAACAGACCTGTTGATCAACCGATTCATTGCTCCAACATCCGGCTTCAGCAGCTTGTTGGATAATTTCGGATCATTGGAAAATAAAGGCTTTGAAATCGTTTTAACCGGTAATCCGATTGCTAAGAAAGATTTCAACTGGAACATCACTGGTATTTTCAACCACAATAGAAATAAGGCAGTTCGTATAGGACAAGCATTGACGCTGTTAAGTACCAATGCCGGAGCACCTGTTGCTATTATTGAGGGCCAGCCGGTAGGTGTTTTCTACGGAACATTCTTTGCACGTAATCCGGATGGAAGTGAAGTGAAAAACGCTGGTGGAATTCCTCAAACAGAAAGAGGTGTTCAAAACAGTGCATTGGTATTTACGCCGGGAAGAACCAGTGGATTACCAAGTGGGGCTGTACTGCGGAGGGTAATTGGTGATCCCAATCCAGATTATACCACTAGCTTGGTGAATGAGTTTACGTATAAGCGGTTGAGTTTGCGTGTTCAAATTGATGCGGTACAAGGTGTGGATGTATTCAATGCCGACTTCCGTACACGTCAGGGTGTAGGGAATGGTAAAGTAGCTGAACAAGAACACCGTGGTCAATTGCCACGAGGCTATATTAGTGGTATTTATGCAATTGAAGAATGGAGAATTGATAATGGTAGCTATACGAAATTGCGCGAATTATCACTTAGCTATAATTTCGGAAAAGTAAAAGGATTTAGTGACCTGAGTATCAATTTCAGCGGTCGCAACCTCATCAGTTGGGACAACTACAAAGGATATGATCCTGAAGTAAATGCGGGTGGACAAAGTACCATTTTACGCGGAATTGATTTTGGTGCAGTGCCTATTCCAAGAACTTTCAGTTTTGGTATTCAGGCTAAATTTTAATCCTCAAAAATTACTTGTATGAAAAAGAGTATTCAAACATCATTATATACAGGTCTGGCAGCACTGCTTTTGACAACAGCAGGTTGTAAAAAAGACTTTAGTAATCCGAATGCTGCAACTTCGGATCAGGTTTTTAGTTCTGCAAAAGGGTTGGCAGGTACGGTAGTAGGTCTACAAAGAACCTATGCTTCCAATGTAGCATATGGCATGTCGGATGCTACCGGACTTATTACCAATGAAACCATTTTGATGAATCCCGGTAACGTTTCTGAATTTCAGTTCAGTACCGGTGGTGCAGCTGTAGATGGTACCAATGCATTATTAGGTAATGGATGGAGTGCGGCTAATAAAATCATTTTTGATGCAAACAATGTGATCAATGCCGCTGCAAAACTTGCTGATAAAGGGTATGCTAGTGGATTGATTGGTTATGCCAGCATTTATAAGGCACTTTCATTAGGATCTTTGTCTAGCTACTGGGAAAAAGTGCCGGATACTGTTGGTACGGCAACAACTACATTCTCTGACAGAAATGTTGGGTTTGCACGTGCAATTGCTGCTATTGATAAAGCACTTGCTGCCATTAATGCCAATGCAATTTCTGCTTCTTTTGCAGCAGATGTACCCGTGGGCGCAGATATCATAAATACATTGAATCCACTCAAAGCACGCTATTCATTGTTTGCAGGTAACTATGCCGCAGCATTGCAAGCAGCGAATGCGGTAGATCTTACAAGGCGTTCTACTATGAATTTTGAAGCGGCCAATCCAAATCCTGTTTTCAACTTTGTAACATCTACTAACAATGTGTACCAACCAACTGATTCAACATTAGGTTTACCGCCTGCCATCGCTCCTGATTTAGCTGATAAACGTATTCCGTTTTATACTGTAATCAATGCAACCATTAATCCACGTTTTAGATTAAATGGATTCTGGAATACTCCTACTACAGCTATTCCCTTGTATTTCCCGGGTGAGATCATGTTGATCAAAGCTGAGTGTTATGCACGTCAAGCAACACCTGATATAGTCAATGGTAATATTGAGTTGAACAGAGTCGTTACCAAGAGAGCTGTCAATGACGCATTGGGTATTGGCGCAGATCTTGCACCAGTGGCGCCAGCGACTGTCAATGATTTGTTGACACAGATCTATCGCAACCGTTGTATTGAATTGTATCTGTCTGGTATGAAGCTGGAAGATATGCGTCGCTTCGGCAGACCCACCTCAGAAAGAAAGAGAAATTTCTTCCCTTATCCTTTCCGTGAGCGTGACAGTAATCCGAATACACCGGCGGATCCTGCTTTCTAACATATTCAACTATTGATCTAAAGAGGCTGTATCAAACTTTTGATACAGCCTCTTTCTTTGTAGCATGCCTAGGCTATGGACTATAAGCTATCAACCATTAAACGAATCTCAGACTTCTTATCTTGATGTGGGGCATTGATTCTCATTTATTTACCTATCTTACAAATCATTTAAAAGCCGATATCAAATGATCCGTTCCCTGCCCCTCAGACTGTATTCCGGTTTAGGTATTGCAGTTTTACTTGTATTTCTGGTAGGTTTTATTACCATCGATTCTCTGGAAAAACAGGCCAAAGAAGCAGATCTTGTTCGTCATACCCATCAGGCGATTTCCTATGTGAGAGATATACGCTTTTCTGTTATGCAAATTAGAGGAGGTAGAAGAGCTTATTGGGTGACCCATGATCCCAAAGACATGGATGCCTATGAAAAAGGCATTACGTTTATTCCGAATCGAATGATGGATCTGAGAGAATTCGTAAAAGACAATGCATCTCAAGTTACCAATGTGATGAAGCTCGATTCATTGATTACTGATCTGTTGCGATATTGGAGAATTGATGGAGTGATTTCTCCTAATATGGCTACTGAATCTTTTAAAAAAGTAATTCTGGAAGAGGAACAAAGATTAAATAAAATCTATCAGCAGATTGAAAAGATAAAAATTGAAGAAGAAGATTTATTAATTAAAAGAGAAGCAGTTGTACTCTCCTATAATGAAAGAACCAAACTCATTTTGTATATAGGCATCAGTGTATTGATGATTGTAGTGTTACTGTTGATCAATGCTGTGATCCAAACATTGAAAAGTCGTTATAAAGCCGGACTAAAACTGCAATCAACACTTGAACAAACCGAGAAAGCCAGTATACTGGCCCAGGAAAAAAACTGGGTTTTAGAGGGTATGAGTTATATTAATAATCGTTTACAGGTGGTAGATAGTTCCAGTGAGTTGGCACATCGTATTATTACCGCCATGGTTCAATACTTGGAAGTACCTGCCGGTGTAATTTATTTTATGGATCCTAAAACTGAGCAATTAGTAACTGTTGCTTCTGTAGCTGTAAGTGCTTCTTCAAAAAAATCATTTGTTATCGGAGAAGGTGTGGTTGGAAATGCAGCCTTATCTAAAACTGTTACGATCATCAAAAATATTCCACCTGATTATTGGAAAGTAGATTCTTCACTCGGACAAGTAAGTGGTAATGGAGAAATCGCTTGTGTGCCTTTATGGATGAATGAAGAATTGAAAGGGTTGATTGAACTAGGCTGTTTTACTCAATTCACAGACCTGCAAGTCTCTTTATTGAAAAGTATTTCTGATATTCTTTCTGCTGCTATTAATTCCTATCAGTCTAGAGACAGAATTAATCAATTACTTGATGAATTACAAGAACAGAAAGAAGCATTGCTCGAACAACAAGAAGAGCTGCGACAAACCAATGATGAGTTAAGCAGGCAGGCAGAAGAACTTCAGGCTTCCGAAGAAGAATTGAAAACACAGGAAGAGGAGTTAAAGCAGATCAATATTGAATTAAAAGAAAGAAATGAAGCCATTGAAAATGCCAGACAGGCACTCATTTTAAAAGCCAAAGAGTTGGAAACAACAAGTCGTTATAAGTCTGAATTCTTGGCCAATATGTCGCATGAACTGCGAACACCACTAAACAGTGTATTGATACTTGCTAAATTATTGGCAGATAATAATACCCAAAACCTTAATGCAAAGCAGATTGAATATGCCAATATAATTTATAAATCCGGTAACGATTTATTGCAACTGATCAATGATATTCTTGATTTATCAAAGATTGAGTCAGGAAAAATTGACCTGATTATTGAGGACGTTCCTATTGAATCATTGGCAACTGATATCGAACAATTGTTCTCTGTTGTTGCAACGGAAAAAGATATTGATTTGAGTATTGAGCAACAGCCAAACATTCCTGTGCAACTTCAAACCGATAAACAAAGATTATTTCAGGTTATTAAAAATCTTCTTTCTAATGCATTCAAATTCACACCCGGTGGAGGGAAGATTACAGTAGATTTTCGTTCTGTTCCGGGAAGAACTGCTGAAATGGCAATCTGTGTTAAGGACACCGGTATTGGTATTGCCTTAGATAAGCAGAAACTTATTTTTGAAGCATTTCAACAAGCAGATGGTTCTACCAGCAGAAAGTATGGAGGAACAGGCCTAGGACTTTCGATTAGCAGGGAATTGATACGTTTATTAGGAGGTTCTATTGAAGTAAAAAGCGAAGTTAATAAGGGTAGTGAATTTACTATTTATGTGCCTTATCAATATGTGCCAAAATCACAGTCGAAAATAGAATTCTCAGCACTTACAACGCTTTCGGATGATCATCAGTCAATCACGATTCAACCTTTTGACAATATTCGTGAACAGAATAAAGTACAAGATGACAGGCACCAGCTTCAAGCCGGTGAAAAATTAATGCTTATCATTGAAGATGATGTCAATTTCGCCACCATCATCCGTGACTATGCGCGACATAAAGGATATAAGGTATTGATTGCATTGGAAGGAGATGAAGGATTATACTATGCGCGACGATATAAGCCCAATGCTATTATACTGGATATCCAACTGCCGGTTATGGATGGCTGGGCAATTTTGAAGCAGATTAGGGCTGATGAGTCTATTAAACATACACCTGTACATATTATCTCAGCCATTGATGATAATAGGTTTAAGCAAGAAGATGTAATGGCTTACTTAAAAAAACCGATTGATGCTAACTCGCTTGAAAAAGCTTTTCAAATGCTGGGTGAACATATTCGAAAAAGTTTAAAACAGATCTTAATTGTCTCTGCTGTTCATTTTGAAGAACAAACTTTACATCAGCTTGCGAGTGAAAAAGAGTATAAGTTACATTTTGAACAGGTATCTGATATTGATACTGCGCAAAAGAATATTCGTGATTTTAGTTATGATTGTATTATTATTCATATTGAGGACTCTATCCAATTACAAGCAGCAAAACAAATCAATCAGTTTGTAATTGACAAAAAGATCCCTATTATTATTCATTTAGATGATGATATTAATCAAGCAGATGAGCTGGAATATCGTAAAATTTCTGGTATCATCATTCGAAGTTCTGTAAATGCGAGTAATCGCTTGCTGGATGAGTTAGAATTGTTTTTGCATAAAATGCAGCAATCTGATAAGAAAACAGAATCCGGGATAAATTTTTCGCTATTAAATGATCAAAGTCTACTGAACAAAACAGTATTAGTAGTAGATGATGATATGCGTAATGTATTTGCTTTAAGTGCTGTATTAGAGTCGAATAAAATGCAAGTATTAACAGCAAGTGATGGCAAAGAAGCTTTGGAACAACTGAGAAGATTTCCAGAAACGAATATTGTATTAATGGACATCATGATGCCTGAGATGGATGGTTATGAAGCGATGCAAAGGATTCGGAAGGATCTCAAAATGGTAGATCTGCCAATTATTGCACTTACTGCAAAAGCTATGGCAGGTGATAGAGAAAAATGTATTACTGCAGGGGCTTCAGATTATATTACCAAACCTGTAGATATGCAGAAATTATTATCACTCATGAGAGTTTGGTTAACCAGTTGATATGTTGTGTATATGAATAATGTGATTGGACTAAACCCAAAACCTGAATTAAGTTCTCAGGCATTCGAGCAATTACTTGATCTGTTACATCATGTATATGGGTATGATTTTTCTGGGTATTCAAAAGCCTCCTTGCTGCGGCGTATCTATAAGTTCATGGAAACCCATGAAGCAAAAGACGGAAAACAATTGATACAGCTGTTGGCAGGCGATACTTCTGTTTTTCAGTTGTTTCTTGAAACTATTACAGTGAATGTCACAGAGATGTTTCGCGATCCAGGCTTTTATAAGTCTATTCGTGAAAATGTATTACCGATATTGGCCACATATCCGCAAATCAATATATGGCATGCTGGTTGTTCAACAGGTGAAGAAGTATTTTCTTTATGTATTCTGCTTCATGAAGCGGGATTATTACATCGGACTCGAATTTATGCAACTGATATCAATGCATCAAATCTTGAAAAAGCAAGAACAGGCGTATTACCAATGACACATATGCGTGAGTATACGCTTAACTATCTTCAATCTGGTTGTACTGGAGATTTTTCTGATTATTATACGGCTTTATATGATCATGTATTGGTTCATAAAGAAATCAGGGATCGAGTGGTATTTCTTCAACACAACTTAGTAACTGATCGATCATTTAATGAATTCCAATTGATTCTTTGCAGAAATGTAATGATCTATTTTAATAAACAGTTACAGAATAAAGTATTGAAATTATTCTATGAGAGTTTGTCATCATTGGGCTTTATTGGATTGGGGATGAAAGAGAGTTTATTATTCTCAGAATACAGGTCTAAATACACTGTTATCGATGGTAGTGTAAAAATTTTTAGAAAAAAAAATTAAAAGGTATCGATGCCTAAATATGATATCATTATTATTGGTGGTTCAGCAGGAAGTATTCCCGTTTGTATTTCTTTGCTCAAAGCTCTAAATAATAATAACGATATCCCGGTAGTTTTGATTATCCATAGAATGCGTAATGTAGTTAGTCAACTTGATATGTTATTGACACGCGAAGTAGGTTCTGTAAAAATTACGGAGCCTGAGGATAAGCAATCCATTACGAAAGGAAAAATATACCTCGCACCACAAAATTATCATTTGCTCTTTGAAGAAGATCATAGTTTTAGCCTTGATTATTCTGATCCAATTCATTATAGTAGACCTTCTATTGATGTGAGCTTTGAAAGCGCAGGCAGAACTTATGGTCATAGAGTATTAGCTATATTGTTAAGCGGTGCTAATTCGGATGGTGCTGAAGGGTTATCCTATTTAACAGATATCGGCGCAAGTTGTATTGTTCAAGATCCGAGTTCAGCACAATATCCAACCATGCCCTCTTCTGCAATCGCTTTAGACAAAAAAATTCGAATCATGAATGAAGAAGAGATGACCACTTTCTTACAAGAATTATAATTAAATTGCTGCAACTCATGAATATTCCCCCTATACAAGAGCATGATTTCACCATACTACTCGTAGATGATAGACCAGAAAATCTGTTATCATTGGAAGCGATATTGGTGAAACCCGGTCGCCAATTTATCAAAGCTAATTCCGGTA
>JACVCQ010000065.1 GCA_016741945.1 Chitinophagaceae bacterium | reverse complement strand
CATACCACAACATTGGGTAGGGGGGGATCTGATTAGTCAGCGGCTATCTATGCCGCAGCCTTAGATGCAGATGTATTGGAAATATGGACAGATGTTAGTGGTATGATGACGGCAGATCCAAGATTAGTGATAAATGCAAAGCCTATTGCACAAATTTCTTATCAGGAAGCCATGGAACTTTCTCATTTTGGGGCTAAAATTATTTATCCGCCAACCATACAGCCTGTCATGCATAAACGAATACCTGTATGGTTAAAAAATACTTTTGCACCTGACGAATACGGAACATTGATTGAAAATTATTCTACTCCTTCAGAAGATTTTATTCGAGGAATATCCAGTATCAATGGTATCAGTTTATTGAGCCTTGAAGGAAGTGGGATGGTAGGCATTCCGGGTTTTTCTAAGCGTCTGTTTGAAGCCTTGGCTAATGAAAAAATCAATGTGATACTGATAACTCAAAGTTCGTCTGAACACTCCATTTGTGTGGCTATCAATGAATCAGATACACTCAAAGCAAAAAGAGCTATTGATATTGCATTTCATACTGAAATTATAAGTGGGAAAGTAGAACCATTGATTGTAGAAACAAATCAATCAATTTTAGCATTAGTAGGAGAGCAAATGAAGAGTCATCCGGGTATTAGCGGAAAAATGTTTGGTTCATTGGGGCGAAACGGCATCAATATTCGGGCGATAGCACAAGGGTCATCCGAAAAAAATATTTCTGCTGTTATTGCATCGCGTGATGTAAAAAAAGCGATCAATGTATTGCATGAAACTTTTTTTGAAACGACTTATAAACAATTGAATGTATTCATTGCAGGTGCAGGAAATGTGGGAGGTAAATTACTGGAACAAATCAGACAACAACAAACAATTCTACGAGATCAACTGCATCTACAGATCAGGGTTGTTGGTATTGCCAACAGTAAAAAAGCACTAATCGATGAAAATGGAATTGACCTTGCATCATGGGAATCAAAATTAGTAGATGCCCCAACAAGTACTCTCGAAAACTATATTTCTGCCATTAAGGATAAGAATTTGAGGAATACTGTATTTGTAGATGTAACAGCCAGTGATGTAGTAGCAGGTATATATGAATCTCTGTTATCGAAAAGTATATCTATTGTAGCTTGTAATAAAATTGCGTGCTCATCTTCTTACACTTCTTATCAACGATTGAAATCTTTGGCTAAATCGTATAATGCTTTATTTTTATTTGAAACCAATGTAGGAGCAGGACTTCCTGTTATCGGAACTTTGAATGATCTTCTAAGAAGTGGCGATCAAATTCAAAAAATTCAGGCAGTTCTTTCAGGTACATTGAATTATGTATTTAATCATTATGATACTTCCATTCCTTTTGCACAAGTAGTTCGAAAAGCACAAGATGAGGGATACACTGAACCGGATCCACGTCTTGATTTGGGAGGTACTGATGTAATGCGTAAAATAATGATACTTGCCAGAGAAACAGGTCAGTCGTTAGAAATGAAAGATATTATCAATCATTCTTTTCTTCCTTTGAGTTGTTTTGATGGAACTGTCGCTGATTTTTATGAAGAGTTAGCCAAACAAGAACCTCATTTTCAAAAAATATATAAAGAAGCAACTAGCCTAAATCGGAAGCTGAAATTTATTGCTACTTATGAAAACGGCTCAGCTAAAGTTGGACTAGAGGCTATTGCGCCTGAATCTGATTTCTATCATTTATATGGAAAAGACAATCTTGTATTGTTTTATACCCATCGATATCATCAACAGCCATTAGTCATAAAAGGAGCAGGTGCAGGTGCTGAAGTAACTGCATCAGGTGTCTTTGCTGATATTATTCGTGTAGCAAGAATATAAACCATGAAATACGGACAATCAATAAAAATAAAAGCACCGGCTACCATTGCAAATATGGTTTGTGGTTTTGATATTCTAGGATTTGCAGTTGCAGAGCCATATGATGAAATGACAGTCACTTTAAAAAAAGAACCGGGTATTTCCATCGTTCATACCGATGATCATGGATTGCCAACTGAAGCAAGTCATAATGTAGCAGGTGTGGCATTACAAGCTATGTTGTCTGAATTTACGATGCCGGTTGGTTTCCACGTTACTATTCATAAACATATCAAACCCGGAAGTGGCTTGGGGTCAAGTGCTGCGAGTGCTGCAGGGGCAGTTGTGGCAGCTAACTATTTATTGGGAGATATTTTTAGTAAA
The DNA here is from genome assembly GCA_016741945.1 of Chitinophagaceae bacterium. Lineage (GTDB taxonomy): Bacteria > Bacteroidota > Bacteroidia > Chitinophagales > Chitinophagaceae > Sediminibacterium. The sequence goes on along the minus strand of JACVCQ010000065.1, from coordinate 6,878 downwards.
GAATCTTTGGTTCAGTTTGCGATGTACGGTGAAAAGTTAGCATCAGGTGTAAAACATGCTGATAATATTACTCCATGTATTTATGGGGGTATTACATTGGTCAGATCCATTTTCCCATTAGATATCATTCCGTTACAACCACCTTCATTATTTGTTACCATCGTACACCCTCAGATCGAAGTAAAAACGGCTGATGCAAGAAGTATTCTAAAAAAGCAAGTCTCTTTGAAAGATGCTATCAAACAATGGGGAAATATCGCAGGATTGGTTTCCGGATTACTTCAGAATGATTATGCATTGATTTCAAGATCACTCGAAGATGTAATTATTGAACCTGTAAGAAGTATTCTTATTCCAGGGTTTGATGCTATCAAAGAAAGATCAAAATCAGCAGGTGCATTGGGTGGTGGTATTTCAGGCTCAGGTCCCTCGATTTTTATGTTAAGCCAAAGCCTTGAAACCGCTCAATTAGTAGAGATAGAAATGCAACAGGTATTTCAACAAATGAATTTGCTACATTATACTTATGTTACTACTGTTAGCTCAGAAGGAGTACAGTTGTTTCTAGAATAATCAATGAAATGAAATATTATAGTACTAATAAACAATCACCACTAGTCAGTTTCAAGGAGGCTGCACTGAGAGGACAAGCACCGGATAGGGGTCTTTATTTTCCGGAAAGAATTCCAATAATAAATCAGCAATGGTTGAATCAATTTAGATCTTTTCCAAAAGAAGAGTTGGCATATCAAATCATGCAACCTTATGTAGGAGCTGATATTTCCCCAGAGAAACTATACCAGATTGTGACAGCAACCATCAATTTTGATTTTCCCTTGATTCAACTGGAAGAAGATATTTATATACTGGAATTATTTCATGGCCCAACACTAGCATTTAAAGATGTAGGCGCAAGGTTTATGAGTAGGTGCTTAGGCTGTTTTTCTAACCAGAAAACGACAGTTCTTGTAGCAACTTCCGGTGATACCGGAGGAGCAGTAGCCAATGGGTTTCTGAATGTAGAAGGGGTAGAAGTTATTATTCTGTATCCGGCAGGCAAAGTAAGTCATGTACAAGAATTACAGCTCACTACTTGTGGTAATAATATCACTGCGCTGCGTATTCATGGAACCTTTGATGACTGTCAGCAAATAGTAAAAGAAGCTTTCATGGATCAGGACTTATCTCAACGACTACAACTCACATCTGCTAACTCTATTAATATTGCTCGATGGTTGCCACAACAACTGTATTATTTCTTGGCCATGCAACAATGGCCGATATCAGCAACAGCTCCTATTATTGCAGTTCCAAGTGGCAATTTGGGAAATATAGCAGCAGGCTTACTAGCCAAAAGATCCGGTTTGATAATGGGTAATTTTATTGCGGCATGTAATGTTAACGATACTATTACTGATTTTTTGGAAACAGGAATCCATACTCCTAAACAAGCAATAATGACCTATTCTAATGCAATGGATGTAGGAAATCCAAGTAATCTGATTCGAATGCTGGAAATTTATCAGCATAATATGAGCTCTTTAAAATCAGAGGTTGACAGTAGTAGGCAAACAGATATGACCACAATAAACGCGATACGCACAGTATATCACGATCATAATTATATATTAGATCCACACGCTGCAGTTGGCTATAGTGCATTAAAACAAAAGCTTAAAAAAGGTGAAAAAGGATTACTCTTAGCCACAGCGCATCCAGTAAAATTCCCGGAAATTGTAGAAAAAGCAATCGGTATATCTATTCCAATACCCGAATCAATTAAGCCATTATATGCATTGTCTCAGCAAATAACAGAGATGGAAGCATCTTATGCAAGCTTTAAAGAATGGATCTGTTATCGTAATACACCATGATTTTTATAACTCTTTTTTATTGAATAAAATGGTGAAAACGCTTCCCCTGTTCACTTCGCTATCCACGGTAATGGATCCTCCCATAGCTTCCACTTGTGTTTTGGTAATAAAAAGTCCAACACCTTTTGCTTCAGCATGTTTATGGAAAGTTTTGTTCAGCCCAAATAGTTTATCGGCATGTCTCTTCAAATCTATACCCATGCCATTATCGCTGAATTTTAGGGTTAGAATTCCATTTTGAAATTGCGTTTCAGCATGTATTACCGGAGTTCTATTAGGAGACTTATACTTTAGTGAGTTTGATAATAAATTTTGTAGAATACTTTCTAGATATAATCTTGGATATTCAATGGTAGGAGCTTTTGTAAAATTATAACTAACAACAGCTTCCGTTTCCATGATTTTACCAACCATGCTTTCTTTGACTTTTTTGAATACTTCTTCAAAAAGAAGTACTTCTCTTTTTTTATCTGTATCTTCTTGAATTTTTAATGCATCAACCAGTTCGTTTAGTGTTTCGGAAAGATTATGAATTACAGTTTCAAACTTTTCAAATAAGAGAGCTTTCTCTTCATTGGTTTGACTTTCTTTATATAACCATAATAATGAATTAAGATTACTTACGGGAGAGCGAAGATTGTGCGAAGTGATATGTGCAAAATTTAATAATTGTTGATTCTTCTTTTGTAGTTGTAAGGATAATATTTCCTGCTCAGTTTTAGCATTTTTCATTTCAGAAAAATCAGTAGCCACGCAGCAAATCGCAAACACTGTATTGTTTTCATCGATCAAGGGAAATTTGTTAGTCAGCATCGTTTTCTGACTTTCACTGGTCTGAATATTAATTTCAGATGTCAATCCTTTCTTAGATTGAATAATTTCTTGCTCATCTCGAGTTAATTTATCAGCAATTTCTTTTGAAAAAATATCATAAGCATTTTTTCCTATTAGTAATTCAGGTTCGATATCAAAATCAGCAGCAAATTTTTTATTGACTAAGATATAATTACCGAAAACATCTTTTACAAAAATTGCTGACGACGTATTATTAATGATTGCATTAAGTAGTTGTTCATTATTTCTTAGTTCATGGGTTCTCTGAAGAATTGTTCTTTCCAGATTTTTATTTAGCTCTTCAAGTTTTTCTTCGGCTTGTGTTTTTCCATAGTTGATTTTATTAAGTTGTTGAGCAGAAATACTAATTAATAGTAGGCCGATTAAGATAAATGAAGTAGCAAATATTCCAATTCCAAATTCTACACTTACTAAGTTGTTTCGGTGTAAATAAATTCTCATAAAGCCTAAAAATAGAACAGATAAAGTCAAAGCCGGGAATAATTGACGGGCCATTCGATTCCCGATTTTATTACCAGTGAATAAACCCGTTATACCTAATTCATGATTAATAAGCGTGGCTGCAATGGATAAACATAAAAATCCTATAGCAGTATGTATAGCCATTGATCCAATAGAAGACAGTTTGTAAAACATAGGTACTCCTATCACATAACCGATGATAGCGAGGAATGCGATCAGTGAGATGGTATGTAATAAATATTGGGCGGTTTTCTTTAATCCTACTTGATCACTTTTGATTAAATATAAAGAAATGCCTAGTAAAAAAAACGAGAAAGCTGTGCCTTTAGCCATTCTGCCCGGAAAGGAATCAACAGTAGCATTGAATAAAAAATCTTTAACAAAAAATTCGTCGATAGCAAAATTCAATTGCAACTCATACTCCAATAAAGTAGCAAATCCAACCACAGTGATAATAAAACAAAGTACTCCCCTTAAAATGACCCATTTTCGCAATAGTGTTCTGTATAATTCTAATGATGATAGAATAAAAAGAATGGCGGTATTAACCTTCATAGTTGCATACGCTGGAATGATACTGGTGAGTAAAGGGATCTTTAAAAGCCATCCAGCTAATACAATAAAACCCAATACAACTATAACGCCGCAAATGGATTTTATAATAATTATTCTTTGTTGACTCATGTTTTAAAGGGCCATTCCGTTATGGTAATTTAAGATTAATTATTCAAATTATAAATGGGTCTATCATATTTATAAGCTAGAATTAAACAAATATGTGCAATAAAGCGTATACTGTGAAAGGTTCGGTTTTATTTTTCGTCTCATAAACTAGCATAGAAAAGTAACTGATGTCATCCAATGATTAAGAAATCAAGCATAAAACTTTTGCGAATTCCTTTTTCTTATTTTTTGATGCCTGTATTTTGGTTTAGTATCAGCTTTGTTGAAGATATCAACCGGACAAATGCGCTTTTGATTTTTATTATATTACATCTGCTTGTTTATCCATCCAGTAATGGTTACAATTCCTATATGGATCAGGATACATCAAGTATAGGGGGCATTAAAAATCCCCCACAACCCGATAAGGAATTGTTTTTCATAACCATTGTTTTGGACATCATAGCTTTGTTACTGTCTTTCATTATTTCTGCATTCTTTGCCGGATCATTGCTCATTTATATTATATGTTCTCGATTATATAGTTATAGAGGTATTAGATTAAAAAAATATCCTGTTCTTGGTTATCTCACAGTTATGATAAACCAAGGAGGACTCGTTTTTTTTATGATTTATCATAGTGCTGCTAATGATCATAATCCGGCTTTCCCCTATATAGGCTGTATGACAGCTTGTTTATTGATTGGTGGATTTTATCCAATAACCCAAATTTATCAGCATGATTCAGATAGAAATGATCATGTTACAACAATTTCTATGATATTAGGTAAACGTGGAACTTTCATTTTTTGTGGATTACTATATGTAGTTGCTTTTAGCTTATTATTTATCTCTTTTAAACAGCAAGAACAATTATTGTTATTTGGTATTTTACAAATCTTCTTTTTACCTGTTGCCGTATATTTTTTTACTTGGGCGCTAAAAGTTTGGCGTGATCCTGAAAAAGCTGATTATGACCATACCATGAAAATGAATTGGATAGCATCAACTTGTACTTCATTCGCATTCATTACCATAATAATGATAAAATATTTTGACTGATATTATTTCCATAGCTACAGCCGTACCTCAATTTTGTCATCTACAAGAAGATATTCTTCTTTATATGAGTCATGCTTTTCAGCTTGATGATACCGAAAAACGAAAACTAAAGTTTATGTATCATCAAAGTGGCATAAAACAACGGTTTTCTGTTTTACCTGATTTTTCAGAAAAATCTGCAGAAAATTTTTTCGCTTCGCGTGATGGTAGAAAAATAGAGCGTAGCTTGGAACATCGTCTTAAAATTTATGATGAGTCTTCTGTACATCTATCTATCAAAGCCATACAACAATGTATAAGCGGATTGATATCTGAAAAAGAAATTACCCACCTAATAACAGTAAGTTGTACTGGAATGACCGCTCCGGGTTTAGATATTAAGTTGGTAGAAGAATTGAAGTTAAATAAGAATATTTTTCGGACTTCAGTAAACTTTATGGGTTGTTATGCTGCTATTCATGCTTTAAAGTTAGCAGATATGATTGCTCAAGGAACTCCGAATGCTAATATTATAATTGTTGCAGTTGAATTATGTACACTCCATTTTCAAACTACAGCAAATGAAGATAATATCGGAAGTAGTCTTTTATTTGCAGATGGCTGTGCAGCTGTTTTGTTATCCAATAATATACATCGAGAACAAAAGATCAGAATTGATGGTTTTTATTCTCAAATCGCAATCGAAGGAAAATCTGATATGGCTTGGGAATTGGGATCTAAAGGATTTCAGATGAAATTAAGTGGGTATATTCCACAGTTGATCGAGGCTGATATTGAGTCTCTTTTGTCAGGCGCATTAGAAGAAAGAGGGATGACCAAAGAATCTATTCATCATTGGTGCATACATCCGGGAGGAAAAAGAATTCTAGATAGTATTCAACGGAAACTGAATTTGTCATCCGATTCTCTTATGCAGTCAAGAACAGTATTGAATGAATATGGAAATATGTCCTCACCTACCATTCTTTTTGTACTCAAACGTTTTTTCGAAAATAACTACCGATCCAATGAAAATATACTCGGTATGGCATTTGGTCCGGGGTTAACGATGGAAACCTTCACAGCTCATTTCGTATGAATTTATCAGTAAGGTCATATCAAAAAGAACTTTTAGATGATATCAATCTTCCCATAGAAGCTATCCGACAGAATATGCTAGAATTGGATACGATTAACACCTATTTAGGGGGGCATCGTATCACAATAAAGGGAGTACAACGATTGTCCGGTAAACAAAATATTTTGCATGTTTGTGAAATTGGTTGTGGTGGAGGAGATAATTTAGCTGCTATTGTAAGATGGGCAAACCAAAAAAATATTCAACTTGAAATTACCGGAATTGACATCAACAGTAATTGTATTGATGTGGCCAAAAATCGAAAGGATATTGGTTCTTGGGGAAACTGGATTGTGAGTGATTATCGTGATGTAGTTTTTTCAATACAACCCGATATTATTTTTTCAAGTTTGTTCTGTCATCATTTTACAAATGAATCGCTCATTGAACAACTTCAATGGATGCATCGAAATTCGATAAAGGGTTTCTTTATTAACGATCTACATCGACACTGGTTAGCATATTATTCAATAAAAATTATTACACAGCTTTTCTCAAAATCTTATTTGGTTAAAAACGATGCACCTTTGAGCGTTAGACGAGGCTTTAAAAAAGGCGAATGGATAAATTTACTCAATAAGGCTTCCATTACTGCTGAGATATCATGGCAATGGGCATTCCGATATTTAATTCTATCAAAAAATACCATTGAATAAAAGTGACGAAATATATGATATAGCCATTATTGGTGGTGGATTAGCCGGTCTCACACTTGCAATACAATCTGCAAAGGCAGGCTATCGAACCATACTGTTTGAAAAGGAAAGCTACCCATTTCATAAGGTCTGCGGTGAATATATCCGTATGGAAAGCTATGATTTTTTGTTGCGATGTGAAGTGCCTTT
>JACVCQ010000064.1 GCA_016741945.1 Chitinophagaceae bacterium | reverse complement strand
TCTCTGTGTGAAAACTTAATGGCATTACCAATAATATTTGAAATGGCTTGTGACAATAAACGACGATTACATTTCACAAATACATCGGGAATATCATGTTTGAGAATTTGTATTTGTTTAGATAATGCTGATAGGTGCTGTGTATCAATTGCTAAACCAATCACTCGCTCAACCTTGGTACTTTCATATACATGCGATTGATTATCATCATTTCCACCTTCAAGAATCAGGACAATGTCTTCAATAAAACGGAGCTGTTCGCTTGCTGTTTTATGCACCCAAAATCCATATTGTTGAATGTTATCTGGATTTTTTTCTGTTTGTATTAAAGATCCAATATGACTCATTTCAGCAAAAGGTGTTCTTAAATCATTTGATAACAAAGCAAGCAAGTCTTTTCTTTCTCTTAATAAACCATCCATCGAATCGATGGTCAATTGTACTTGCTGTAGCAATTGTCCGGCCTCATCAGTATAATGTAAGGGTAATGCGGGTATAATTTTTTTTCCGGTATAATCAGATAATGCTTTTTTGGCTTCGTGTAAAGGCCATAATAATCCTCGTAATAGATATAATGTACCTGCGGTCGCAATCAGGGTAGCTAATAATGCTACAACAATGATATTCCAGCCTTCTAAAGAAGTCCAATGAAACGTGATCGCCATAATCAGAACAATCAATGGTATATGCACACCAATAAATGCAATGACTAAGAACTTTAGGGTATAGTTAGAGGATAGAAATCCGGGTTTGGAAAAAAACCGGTAAACATTTTTCATAAGGCGGAAAATTGCCCTGCAAAAATGCTTCCTTTACATCGGATAATGCGGAAAAAATTAAAAAAAGATTAAAAAATGAATGTGTTTCATACCAATCACTTGATAGTCAGTCGGTTTAATAACACCCATGAAGTCGATTTTTTCGCCCTTAATAGTCATCCGGAAGTAATGCGTTATATCCGACCGGTCAAAACTAAAGAAGAATGCTGGTCCTTTTTAATGGAAAATATCAACTTATACAAAAATGGTTCTGTGATTGGGCGTTACCATGTAGCAGCAAAATCAAACCTGGCATTTGCAGGAACATTTTCTGTTTTAATGATGCCTGATAGAGATGGTTTTCATATTGGGTATGCACTGTTGCCTTGGGCACAAGGAAAAGGATGGGCAAAAGAATTGGTAATCAACGGCCTTCATTGGTTTTTTGAACATACGGATCAGCAGCAAATTTTTGCTATTACTGAGCCGAAAAACATAGCTTCTGCATTTGTTTTAGAAAAGACAGGGTTTGCAAAGTTGGAATCGATGGAACAAAATGGCAAGCAGTTAGATGTATATGTCATTCACAGAAACGCTTAATGCTTGATGGCTTCGTCTTCGAATCCCTACCTTTGCAGCCAGCTATGAAGTCGAAAACACTCAAAAAAGACAAAGTCAATATCATTACACTAGGTTGTAGTAAGAATCTGGTAGACAGTGAAGTACTTAGCGGACAATTAAGCGCCAATGACATTGATGTGGTACATGAGAATACAAAACTGGATCACAATATCGTAGTTGTGAATACTTGTGGATTTATTGATAAAGCCAAAGAAGAAAGTATCAATACGATTTTAGATCAGGTAGAATTGAAACGTAGAGGGAAATTGGATAAAGTGTATGTGACCGGATGTTTAAGTGAACGTTACCGTGGTGATCTGGAGGCGGAAATGCCTGAAGTAGATGCCTGGTTCGGAACCATGGAACTTCCATTGATCTTGAAAAAATTTGAAGCCGATTATAAGTCTGAATTAATAGGCGAAAGATTACTTAGTACGCCGCAGCATTATGCCTATATGAAGATCAGTGAAGGCTGTAACCGTACCTGTTCTTTTTGTGCGATTCCACTGATGCGCGGACAACACGTCAGCAAACCTATTGAAGAGCTGGTGGCAGAAGCAGAGAGTTTGGTAAAGAAAGGCGTCAAAGAAATTATGCTGATTGCACAGGAGTTGACTTACTATGGATTGGATATTTATAAGAAAAGAGAGTTGCCTCGCTTATTAAACGCCTTGGCAGATGTAAAAGGCTTGGAATGGATTCGATTGCATTATGCCTATCCCAGTAAGTTCCCGTTGGAAGTACTGGATGTAATGCGTGAACGTGACAATATCTGTAAGTATTTGGATATGCCGCTGCAACATGCCAGCAACAATATGCTAAAAGCCATGCGCAGAAATATTACGCGTGAAGAAATGACTGAATTGATTCATCAGATTAGAGAGCGAGTGCCGGGCATTTGTTTGAGAACCACACTCATCGCTGGTTTCCCCGGTGAAACGGAAGAAGATATCGAAGAGCTAAAAGATTTTCTTCGCGAACATCGCTTTGATCGGGTAGGTATTTTCAGTTATAGTCACGAAGAAAATACCAGTGCATATGATCTGGAAGATAATATTCCCGCAGAAGTAAAAGCCGAACGTGCACAAGAAGTAATGGAAGTGCAACAGGAAATCAGCTACGAAAAGAACCAAGAGAAAATCGGCAAGATCTTCAAAGTGCTAATCGATAAAAAAGAAGCCGGCCGCTATTTAGGTCGTACCGAATTCGATAGTGTAGAAGTTGATAATGAAGTAGTGGTACATTCTTCTAAAAAACTATCACCGGGAACCTTTGTACAGGGAAAGATCACCAAAGCATATGATTATGATTTGGAAGGAGAAACGGTGTAGAAGAAATATACAGGATACAGGGAACAAGGCGCATGGAAGTTTCAAGAAACAATGCTCACTTATCTCTTGAAACTAGTTACTTGGAACTTTCTTGTACCCTGTACCTTGTTCCTTGTATCTTATTCTTTATTTCTGTGTTTTCTTTCAGCACAAAATACATGCAGGCTAGTAAGGAGAGTATAAAGTATCCTGTGAGAACAGGAATCGCCAATGATGTATATTGCGATAAGCCAAACCAATCATTGTTTTGAATCAATAACGATAATCCGAATATTGTTTTGAGCGTCTCCCAAATCCAGGCATATTTACTTCTGTCCATTAGTTCCGTAAAAGCATAAACCTGAAGAAAAACAAAAGCGCCGTAAATGAACATATTGGGACTTCCAATAGCTGCAATGTTTCCAAATAAGTAACTGATGAACAATAGTGTGATGGCAAGTTGTACCCATGACCAAATCATCATGGTTTTTGTATGACCGGTATCATATTTTTCAAAATGATACACATCTTCAATTTTGTAAACAGGAAATTTTGCAGCAACATCATCGGGTCTCCACCCGGTAGGCATAAACCAGATACGCAATTTATCTTGCCAACGCTGTGCATACCAGGCATCCTTGATCAATAACCATAAATGCATAAAATTGATTTTGATCGGATTCCAGGTTCTTACAGGTCTGGTAATGCCGTACACAGCGGGTACATCAGCCAACTCTTCCTGATAAGTACCAAACAGCTTATCCCAAATAATGAATATCTGTCCATAGTTTTTATCCATATATTCCTTATTAATCGCATGGTGTACACGATGGTGGGAAGGTGTTACAATAATCTTTTCCAGAAAACCCATTTTGCCAATATGCTGGGTATGATACCAGAACTGAGCGAATAAATGCAAAGGTGCTACAATGGCAATCACTTGTCCGGGTACACCCAATACTGCTGCAGGCAACAGAAAGATGGTGAATATTTTGAGAATAGAGGAAATGCTTTGTCTTAATGCGCAAGCCAGGTTAAAATCTTCACTACTATGATGAATGATATGGTTGTTCCAAAAAAGATTGTATTCATGTGCTATGCGATGGATCCAGTACCCGGCAAAATCCAAAGCAATAAATGCGATCAGATAAGTAAGAAAACCTGAAGACACTTGTGTGATAGCCATTTTATCAACCATCCATTCATAGCTAATCACTACCAGGCTCAATCCCAATACATCTTTTGTAACATTCGTAATGCCGGAACTCAAACTAGAAATCATATCCAGTGTGCGAACGGTTTCTTTTCCTCGATACCATCCATACCATTTTTCAAATAATACCAGCAATAAAAAGGCAGGCATGGCAATTAAAACAATCTTTCCGTAAGTTTCCATAAGGCAATCGTATCTGTAAATTTAAAACTCCTTTTTCATAAACGAACAACCTTAAAAAAAGATGAAATGGAACAGGTTTTGAGCGACATTTGTGACTCAAATCTCAATTATGAAGGTTGTTATTATAGGCGGGGGTATTGTTGGATTGAGCAGTGCGTATTATTTGTCTGAATCAGGTCATGAAGTGACAGTGATTGATAAAACGGATATTTCCAGTAATTGCTCTTATGGAAACGCAGGATATGTGTGTCCGAGTCATTTTGTACCCTTGGCAACGCCAGGTATTGTAAAACAAGGCCTCAAATGGATGTGGAATAGTAAAAGTCCGTTTTACGTTCAGCCCAGACTCAATTTGAGTCTCATAGATTGGGGGTTAAAATTCATGCGCAGTGCTACTCCCGAGCATGTTGAGCGTTCTGCTATCCCTCTACGGGATATTGCGATACTGAGTCAGAAAATGTATGAAGATTGGACACAACTCCCCCAATTTCGGTTTGCTTATGAGCACAAGGGATTACTGGAAATTTTTCAGACAGACAAGGGCGGGGATCATGCAAAACATATCATGCATCGCGCTCATGATTTGGGATTGACTGATACAATACTGCTAGATGCATCGGAATTACAAGCGCTCGAGCCTCATACTACCGTAGAAGCTAAAGGTGCGGTATGGTTTAAATGTGATGCGCATTTATACCCCAACAAACTGATGACGCAACTAATTGCTGATTTAAAAAATAAGGGAGTTCATTTTATACTGAACGATGAAGTCACTGGTTTTGAAAAGAATCAGCAGCAAGTGACCAAGGTGAAAACAACTAAGCAGGTCGTAGATGCCGATTCAGTTGTCATAGCAGCGGGGTCTTGGAGCCGTGAGCTCTCCGCACTGTTACAACTGAAAATACCCTTGATGCCCGGACGTGGTTATTCTGTTACACTCGAAGATTCTCCGTATCGACTCAACTATCCATCCGTACTGATAGAGGGTCGGGTAGCTTTAACTCCCATGGATGGAAATAAAATTCGCTTTGGCGGAACGATGGAAATTACATCCACTCAAACACCTCCACGTTATCAACGGGTACAAGGGATTTTAGATGCTGTAAAACGCTATTACCCTAAATTCGATGTTCCGATGCCGGCACCTAAACATATCTGGTATGGATATAGACCTTGTTCGGCAGATGGCCTACCGTATTTAGGTCGCACCAAAAAGTGGAAAAATGTAATCCTGGCAACCGGACATGCCATGGTAGGATTGAGTCTGGGAGCCGGAACCGGTAAGCTGGTTAGCGAAATAGTCAATGAGTCATCCCTGAGTATGGATATCTCAGCGTTTAAGCCAGAGAGGTTTGGGTAGAGTCGTGAATTGTGAATGGTCAATGGGGAATATCAAATTTGTGTAGTATTGACAATTCACTATTCACAATTGACACCGTTAAAATTGACCAACGGCATAAGCAATATCAGGTAAGTTGTACTTTTATGCCTTATGATGAAGCATCACTGTAGCCGATTACCATACGAAAGCACTGGATATTTTTCAAAGATCATAACCGATTATCTTGTTCAGGCGGATACTATCAAGCCTTTTTTTGTGCATACGCCGGATATCAAAGGAATTAAAGAAGCCATTGCTGCCAGAGAATCTTTTCAAACACCAAGAAGGGTATTGGTGGATGCATTGAAGAAACAGTATGCGCAACTAGCGACCACTTCATTGATTCAACAACAAATAGAGTCATTATTATCCGAGAAAACATTTACAGTCGTTACCGCTCATCAACCCAATATTTTTACTGGGCCTCTGTATTTCATTTATAAGATTTTACATGCCATACAATTGGCGGATACACTCAAAAAAGAAATGCCTGATTTGCATTTTGTACCCGTTTATTATATGGGTAGTGAAGATGCAGATTTGGATGAATTGGGACAGATCAATATCGATGGACATCCACTGACTTGGAAAACCAATCAAACAGGCGCGGTGGGAAGAATGAAGACGGATAAAAAGCTGCTTGAATTATTGGCTGCTATTGAAGGACAAACGGGAGTTCTACCTTACGGAAAAGAAATAACAGATATATTCAGGAATGCCTATGTTGAAGGTAGGTCGATACAGGATGCCACGTTTTATTTGGTGAATGAATTATTCGGTCGGTTTGGATTGGTAGTATTGATACCGGATCAGGCAGAACTCAAACAATGTTTTGCATCCGTGATTAGGAAGGAGTTGTTAGAAGGATTTTCACATCGAATCGTTTCTAATACCATTACTGAACTTGAAAAAAATTATAAAGTTCAGGCAGAGGGAAGAGAGATCAACTTATTTTATCTGATCGACAATCAACGTGAGCGAATTGAAAACGAGAAAGGACTATTTGTTGTTCCGGCATTGGCACTTCAATTTACGGAAGAGCAAATACTAGAAGAATTACAAGAACATCCAGAGCGTTTTAGTCCCAATGTAATTTTAAGAGGTGCTTTTCAAGAAACCATTCTACCCAATATTGCTTTTATTGGAGGCGGTGGAGAGTTAGCATATTGGTTGGAACTAAAAGATGTATTTGCAGCGATTGATGTTCCTTATCCCGTTTTATTATTGCGTAACTCTTTTTTATTAATCACAGAAGAACAAGAAAAAAGAATGCAACAACTGGATCTGAATATAAATACTATATTTCAAAAAGCAGATCAGTTATTTACCGCAATGGTAAAAGCGAGGACTTCAAAACAAATTAGTTTGAGACGAGAACTGGAAGTCTTACAACAATGGTATGATCAAGTAGGGCAATTGGCAGCGGGTATTGATGAAACATTATTACCCCATGTACAATCTTTGCAAACAAAGGCATTGAAAAGAATCAAGGACTTGGAGAAAAAAATGTTACGGGCAGAAAAACGAAAGTTTGCAACAGAAGAGCAACAACTCAAGAAATGGAAAACGCAATTATTCCCCAATGATAGTTTACAAGAAAGGGTAGATAATATCTCAGGTTGGTATGCACGCTTTGGTAGCCCTTGGATCGATATGCTCAAAGAATCCTCCCTGTCACTCCAATCACAATTTACATTACTCTTGATCAATAAATAATGTAAAAATTCGACATTCGCTTTTTGTTCAATTTACCGCCTTTATGTTATTTAATACTTCTATCCTCAACCACATAACTATGTGATAGGAGAGGATAAGTTGATGTTTCATTTTCGTATTCTAAAAATCGAACAATATGAAACATGCATGGATCGCTTGCTTACTGATTTCTTTTCAGTTGCAGGCACAAACTGAGACCTCAAAAAAGCTCCTGACTTCAACCGACCTCTCTGTCTTAGCGAGCAAAGCAAAGGCCAATCAGTTTTCCGGAACCCTTTTGGTGGTACAGGGAAAGGACAATGGATGGTCATGGTCTAATGGCTTGGCTCAGGAAGAATTAAAGATCGCTAATGGAGATGGTGTTCGTTATAACTTAGGTTCTATTGGTAAATCATTGACAGCAGTCTTAATCATGCAACTCGTAGAACAAAAGAAAATACTGTTGGATGAGCCGGTAAAAAAGTATTTGCCATCTGGCACTTTGACCACAGGATCGGATGCTATTACGATCCGTCATTTGCTCAACAATACATCGGGTTTGGGCGATTTCTTTGAAAGTCCTGATTACAGCGAATCCAAGATCGTCAGCATTGATGACCACATCAAGTTGATTAATGGAATGAAACCGGTATCAATGGAACCGGGTAAGTCTTTACATTATTCCAATTCCGGATTCATTGTACTGGGTAAATTGTTAGAGTTACATTATGGTAAACCCTACCAGAACATTATAAAAGAGCGATTACTGCAACCGGTAGGAATTCATTATGATGCAAAAAAGCCTATTGCAATCGGCTACTATATTGAAAAAGATAGTTTGAAAATCGGAGAGGGGAATGATCCATCCAAATGGAGTTCTGCCGGAGGGTTGTTTTTAACGGTTCATGAATTACATCTTCTGATCAAAGGAATTATCGATGGGAAACTGATCAGCAAAGAAAGTCTACATAGACTTTGGACCAAAGAATCAAGACCTGAACAAGACCCACCATTTGTACATTATGGATTGGGTTGGATGCTGGAAGATCCGAATTGTATTCAATTACGAGGACATAATGGAGGCGTGAAAGGCTTTCAGGCAGCATTTCGTTATTTACCGCAAGAAGATACCTTTATTTATTTTCTCTCCAATAGAGATGGAGGTATTGAGAGCATGTTTATGGAAACCATTTTTCTGCTGATGGAGAGAAAAGGTTGTAAAATGGAAATGCCGGGGAATCATTGATCACCTCAGTAAAATAATCCATCATTCAGTACAATCATTAACATCTTCTACAAGTAATAATCAGTAATTTGATAGCACAAATAATGATGCTATGAGAAGATGTATAATGGTTGTACTGCTGATTTTTAGCTATCTGTACTTGGTAGCACAGACTCCGGTAGCAAGAATTCAATATACTTTTCTGAATCGTTCGAATACAGAAGTTGCCATTATAAAACCGGTGAATAA
Source organism: Chitinophagaceae bacterium (assembly GCA_016741945.1). Lineage (GTDB taxonomy): Bacteria > Bacteroidota > Bacteroidia > Chitinophagales > Chitinophagaceae > Sediminibacterium. Next base: position 486 of record JACVCQ010000064.1, on the reverse strand, counting down.
TGCTGTTTTTTTTGCAGCTAGAAAAAATGTCTTATTAGATGAAAACGGTTCTATCAGTGTATCTTGTTCTTCTACTGAGACAGGTTTTTTAAAAGTGATTTGTAAGGATCGTGTAATAGACCTGTTTGTGCAGTTGGGCGATAGCATACAAGTAACTATTGATACAGCGGCTTATGCAAAACCCGTGATTACAGGCTCAAATAAAGATGGACAAGTTTTATTAAATCAATCTTTTATTCCTAAATACTTTCGAGATATTCTTCCTTTATTTAAAAAAGATAGTACTATTGAACTGCTGTCTAAACATGTAGAAACTGAAAAACAAAAAAATATTGAACGCTTTGGAAAGCTATATGATATCAAATCAATTGATAGTAGCTTTTTTAATTTTATTAAGAAAAATTTCGATTATTTGTACGCAACCGTACTGGTACAAAAAATGGCAGAACGATTTTATCCAATAACGTATACGCCAACTAATCTTGC
>JACVCQ010000063.1 GCA_016741945.1 Chitinophagaceae bacterium | reverse complement strand
CTACTCACCATTCACTATTCTATCCCCCAATTCTGCTCTGCTCTTCAGTAGCGCTACCAGTACTGCGTTTGTTGGTTTTGAAGCTTTTACCAAAACGATAGTTGAAACTCAAATTCAGGATGCTGTTTTCCCATCTGCTATTGATGGTGGCATCTACCGTTGCGTACTTAGCTGTTCCATTGAAACGCTGGATTTTGAATGGGTCACGGTAATTTAGGCTGATTCGTCCTTTATTCTTCATCACCGATTTAGATACGGCTAACGTGAACATTCCCATTCCCTTATAAATCATTACTCCATCAACACCTTTAGTATTGTAAAAGCCATTGATCTCAGCATCCCACCCCTTGCCCAATTTACTTTGTAAGGCTCCACTGAAATTTCCTGAGTTCACACTAATATCAATCAAAGAATCATTCACAATGCCTTTGAACTGGTTATTGAACAAATTGGCATTCACACTTACGGTCAACCATTTTGTCACAGGTTTATAAAAATTGAAAGCGATACCATATTGTTTTCGGGTGGCGATATTTTTTCTGATTAAAAATGTTTCTTTGGTAGTTTCATTCTGTTCAATTACTTCTGAAATCACACCACTGGTATGGGAATAATTCAAAGTGGTAGTCAATGCACCTGCATAGGTATGTATGAACTCAATATTATTGCTGAACTGTGGTTGTAAATTCGGGTTGCCCTTTTGATAGGTATACCTGTCTACAATGAATACAAACGGATTCAGGTTTCGATATTGTGGACGCATAATTCTACGACCAAAATTCGCTCCCAGCATATGTTTTTGATTCAGGTTATAACTAAGGTACAAAGTAGGAAACAGCTGTCCATATTTGTTTGTAAATTGAATATTACTGGTTACTTGATCACCCTTCGCATCTGTATATTCATAACGAAGTCCAGCCTGCATGGATAATTTCGTACTCAAAGGAGTATTCAGATTTATATAAGCCGCATACACATTCTCTTTGTAAATAAAATAATTTGATCTGGTCAGGTCTGGAATACGGTTTCCATTGATGATGCTATCAAAGCGAATATTGTTATCACTATTTACAAAGCTCAGTTTCGCACCTGCTTCAAATCTTCCTTTATTTTTCAATGGTTGTACATAATCTAACTTGCCTGCATACACATCAAATCCTGATGGGAGATAACCTACCAGACTATCTGCTTTACCCACCAGATTATTGTTGATATCATAGATACTATTGATAAAACGCTGACGGTGCTTGTCTTTATACTGAATATAGTCAGCATCAAAACTCAATTCTCTTCCGATAGAATCGAACTGATGACGGAAATTCAAGTTGCCACTGTAGTTAGTCACATTGGGAGTCATGTTGGTGCCACCATAGATAGTAGATTGCAAATTACCGACTGCATCTGTTAATTTACTAATACTATTGTTATGGAACTCCATTTTTGTCCCAAATCCATTCAAGGTCAATGCAGCAGAAGTTCTTTTCGAGAAAGTATAATCCAAACCCAGTTTTCCTGAATGCGAATTGCGACTATCCGGCATATAAGCACTTTGGTCAAATGTACCGGTGATATTTTTGGTAGATGGATTGATGAAGTTTCTTAAGATACTGAATTGTTGGAAGGCTTCTCGATAGCTATAGTTGTAATTGCCAAATACATTGAGCTTATTCATGCGATAATTGAGATTGGTTCCGATACTGGCTTTGGGATATACACCCTGTGCATAGCTGGTATTGATATTACCGTTGAATCCTCTGGTTTTTATTTTTTTGGTGCGAATATTGATCACACCTGAATTTCCGGATGCATCAAATCGTGCGGGAGGATTGGTCATGATCTCAATCTGATCCAATTGGTTCGCATTCATACCACGTAACATATTCGCAAGGTCTTCACTGCCAATGTAAGTTGGACGGCCATCCAATAAAACGATCACATCTTGTTTGCCTTTCAAACTAATGTTACCATCTCTATCCACAGATACACCGGGTGATTTTTCCAATACTTCCAAAGCGGTATTACCGGCATTGGAAGGGGAGGCGTCTACATTCACCACCATTTTATCGGCCTTCATTTCCAGAAAAGGTTTTTTACTGGTTACAGTTACTTCACCCAATGAATTGTCCTGTGCTTTTAAAGATTGAGCACCAATGTTCACCACGCTGTTGCTAGCTGATAATGCGATGGGATTGGAGTAAAAACGTTCATACCCAACACTGCTGATAGCAATGAGGTAATTACCAAAACCAATATTTTCAAAACTGAAAACGCCGTTTTTATCAGATACAGCTGCTTTTACAAGGCTAGAATCTTTTTGTCTAAGTAATGTAACAGAAGCACTTTCAATAGCGCGACCATTGCCGGATAAAGTACCGGTGATACTACCTGTTTGTTGTGCAAATGCAGCAGTAGTGATCAAGAGCATCAGGAATGTAAAATACCTTTTCATATGGTGGTTGAGTTTGCGATTTACCCTGTAAAACTGTTCTTCAAAACCCATGTACTCAACCGCATAAATATGTGTGTAGGGATAAACGGCAGATTTCGTAGATAGAGGGGGTGAGAGGTTTATGGGAGAGGAATGTAAACCTATAGTACATATCATTTTTATATCTGAAACAAAAATCAACAAAAGCATTACTATTTATTAACGTTCGCTTTACATGGGCTTTCTACTTTAGGAAATGCATTTTGCTCATACACCCGTACGAATCGCTTTTTTTACCGATATTTTGGTGGAAGGATTTGATGGTGCAAGTAGAACTATGTTGCAACTCATACAACGAATTGCCCCTTCCACATTTGAATTGTTTTTTATTACCGGAGAGATGCAGGCAAATATTCCTGAAACATCTGTGTATAGAGTACCTACTGTTACCATTCCTTTTAATCAGGATTATCAATTGGCATTGCCCACCATGGTAAAAAGGAAAATCGAAAAAAAATTAGATGCCTTTAAGCCTGATATTGTACATATTGCCACACCTTCTTTGCTTGGACAATATGCCCTAAAGTATGCCAAGAGAAATCAATTACCTGTTATTTCAATTTATCATACACATTTTATATCCTATATCGATTACTATTTAAAATATGCTCCTTGGCTGGCTAAATTGGTGAAACCGCAGATCGGATTTAGTCAGTCACAATTTTACAACCAATGCTCATTATTGTATGTTCCTTCAAAAACAACTTTTCAGGCATTAGAAGGTATGGGCATACAAGCAGAGCGCATGCGTATATGGGAAAGAGGGGTTGATACAAATCTGTTTAATCCAAATAAGAGAAATCAATCTCGGATTTTTGAGATTACAGGTAATAATAAGTTTACTGTTTTATTTGTCAGCAGACTTGTTTGGGAAAAAAATCTGGAGACACTCATACAGATCTATCATTTGAGTAGGCAGATGGGATATGACTGGAATTTTATTGTAGCCGGTGATGGGATGGCTGCAAAGGCATTGGAAGCTGAAATGCCCGGCGCATTTTTTACCGGAAAACTAGATCACCTTTCATTGGCTGAATTATATGCTTCTGCAGATGTTTTTTTATTTCCCTCTGTTTCCGAAACCTATGGTAATGTAGTGGCAGAAGCTATGGCATCAGGATTACCCTCAATCTTAGCCAATGGTGGTGGCTCAAGAGATCTGATTCAACATGGAGTGAGTGGATTTGTATGTGATCCCTTTAACCCTACAGAATACCTGCGTTACCTCATACAACTCCAGACCAATCCATCATTGCGACAAGAATTATCAACATCAGCGCTCCAAACTGTTGCCCATTTTAATTGGGATGTCTTGACAGAAAGGTATTGTTATGATGTGCTTAAGCTTACACACAAAACCTTTATTATGTACACAAACGAAGAATATGCTTCGTTATATTAAGTGGATCGTTTTTGTAAGTATACTCATCGGATTGATTTGGTTTATCCGCGAGACAGATATGAATGCCATGTCTGTTTCTTTACAAAAGATTGGATGGGGTGGTTTTGGTCTCATTTTACTCAGCACTTTTTTGGCTTATTTATTAGCTACCATTGGATGGAGATGTTGTTTGCCTAAAACGCACTATTCTATTATACAATTGTTCATGATTCGGCATATTGGAGAAGTTGTTACACTCATCAATCCAACCAGTATCGTAGGAGGGGAAGCTACCAAATGGACTTTGATGAATGATGAACAAGTGAATAAAAAAGAAGTAGCTGTTTCCATCATGGTTTCACGAATCATTCTTATATACACACAACTCATCTGTTTTGGAATAGTATTTATCTATTTATTGCTTTCAAATGTTACATTTCCAGTCATCATCACTAAATCGGTGGGTATTTTATATGGCATTATTTTCCTTGCTATTTGTATGCTGTGTGCTGTGTACAAAAGAAAAAAATCAGATTTAACAGCTACCGATCCGGGAAAAAAAGGGTGGCTACATAAATACATACTACAATTACAAACGGTAATCATTGCTTCTTTTTCTTTTTTAAAAACCCATCCTAAAGCAGTACTATGGTCATCCATAGCCGGGCTACTCCATTGGGTGGTGGGTGCATTGGAAATCTATTGGACATTAAATTATCTCGGACTACCATGCACCATACCGCAAGCAATATTCATTGATTTGGGAGTGGTTTTTTTTAAAACCGCAGGTGCTTCTATTCCCGGACAAATCGGTATTGAAGAACTGGGTAATAAAGTGATGTTAGAAATGATCGGAATTAAGGGCGCCGAAGTATGGATTACACTTTCAATGGTAAGAAGAGCCAGACAAATTTGCTGGATATGTCTTGCTGTATTAGGATATGCATGTATCCAACCATTATTACGAAAACCAAATTCAATTTCCCATGGAAGTATTATTCGTCAGTCATAAATATCCACCCACCACAGGGGGTATGGAAAAGCAAAGTTTTGAATTGATACAGGGCATGTCACAGTTTATGAAAGTACATATGCTGGTGTATCAGAATAAAGGGAGTCGTTTATGGTTTTTCTTGACATTATCATATCGAATCAGAAAAATATGTAGGCAAAACAAAGGAATTGCACTCATTCATTTTAATGATGGGTTGATGGCTGCTTTTTGTTTGTTTCACAGGGGGTATCATCATCTTATCAAAACAGTAACACTTCACGGACTGGATGTTGTTTTTCCCAATAAAATGTATCAACGATATATTGTACCTCGGTTTAATCAGTTTGACAGTATTATTACTGTGAGTGAATCCACGGCAGAAGCCTGTATTGAAAGAGGAATTGATCCGCATCGTATCACCGTCATTCATAATGGGGTAGATCATTCATTGGCCGATTTTAAACCTTTACTGACAAGAGAAACCTATTTCAGCAGTAGATGGGGTATAGATGTGAGTCGCAAAAAAATACTTTTCATGATGGGTCGACCCGTTAAGCGGAAAGGGTTTTCCTGGTTTGTAGAACAGGTATTTCCTCATATTCGCGGAGAGGTTTTATTACTGATAGCGGGACCTACTCCACAAAACAGGATGGTTGAAGGGTTGTTGCGTGTCTTGCCATTGGCTATCAGAAAACAGATAGAATTATTATTGGGCTGGCCATCTGATTTACATCGGTTGAATATGCTATTAGATGATCAGGTATTTGCTCGACATGTAAAACATTTGGGCAAAATACCTTTTGATGATGTACAAACACTTTCTATGTATAGTGATGTGTTCCTTGTACCAAATATTGAAGAGGAGGGAGATATGGAAGGTTTTGGTTTGGTTGGTCTTGAAGCGGCTCTTTCCGGTGCAGTAGTTTTTGCCGCAGCCAGTGGTGGCATCCAACAAGCCATTCGACATGGGGTGAATGGTATTTTGTTACCACCGGGCGATGCCGTGATTTGGGCCGGTGCTTTGAATGCTTATTTCAAAAAACAATCGGATGTAAAACAGCAATTGGCCAGTGCCAAATCATTTACGATCTGCCAATACGGTTGGAGAAGAATGGTGTACGGATACTACCGGCATTTTCTCAGTTTGCGTTCTATTCACCAGAAAAGTTTTCAAACTGACGAGTCTGTCCGTATTGATCAAATCCACCCCGCATTCCAATAACTCATTCCATAATATTTCTTTTTCCGGAGTGGCCCAGAGACGTACTTTTTTTCCTTGTTGATGGGCTATCGTTACGAATTGTATTAGTTTTTGTTGCTCAGATACAGTCAGTGAGCCGTTTTCATTCACTTGAATTAAGGAAGAAAATTTACAGCTGGCAATGGGACAAACATTCTTATTGTATTTACTGGATTGTATTTTTTTCAAATCTTCGTCAATAAATGCATAACGTATTTTTTCATTGGGTAATTGCTGAAAAGGTTTACTGCCGGATAAAACAACCGTGATCTGACGTTCCATCAACACACCATTTTCATAACTGGTTAATACAGACTTATAGCGTTTCAATAGACGTTTTAAAGCGCGATAGGTAGACTCTCCATTCAATTTAATGTCTACCATTAATGTAATGGGTTGTGCATATCCCGGATATACATAACCTTTATTTTTTTGAATACGCTCGTATAAGGGTTGTAGATACATATTTTCAAGCGTCTTACCCTGACGGAAAAAAGGGATCAAATGGGCTACTACAAATTCATCTGCTACTTTAAAGATGTCTACTTCTATATGTGTATACCCGTGTTCCAGTGCATCATACAGAGGTCGTTTTTGCCAATAATCATTATGGGCGTAAGCATTTAAAAGTGGTACTATGGTTTTGGATGTTTCGGTATTGCCTGTGGTTGTGGGTTGGTTCCTGGCTGCAATTTGTTGGCAGGAATGGATAGAGGTATACAAAAAAAGTATCCAGAAACATCTGACAAAGTCATGCGGTTTCATGTACAATGGGTTGGTTATGTGAAAGTAGTTTCATGAAATGACCTTACCGTTAACCATGAGTGAAGGAATTATTATTCAACGATGAATAAATTGTAACCTATGCAACAGAAAATCTGGTATGTAAGGTTTTTTAAAATAAATTAGAGAATATTTTGATATCCATTTGAAGCACTGAAAACATTTATTCGAATGCAAAAACGCTTAGTTGGTTTATTGATGTATGCTATGGCTTTCACGACCAGCAGTTGGGCGCAACATGGTCAAACTATCAGTTTTGGAGAATCAGATTACAACACTATATTGGAAGCTGCTAAAACGCAGAACAAGAACATTTTGTTTTATTTCACACACCCGTATTGTGCACCCTGTAAAATCATGGAGCGAACCGTATTCAATCAGCCTGATATTGTTAAGCTAGTGGAGGAATCAAGTATTCCGGTGAAAGTAGATTGTGTGGATGAAAAGCCATTTGCAAGAGCTATTCAAAAACAATTTGAGATCAATCGTTTTCCTACATTACTCATTATAGACAGCACTGGAAAGATTCTTGATGAATCGAATGGGTTTATGGATAAAGAGGAGTTGACTGTTTTTATGCAGGAAAGTAAACTAGGTTTATCTGTGTCTCTATTGCATCAAAAATTATTGTCAGGCACCGCAAGTTTGCGTGAAGTAGCCCGTTATTGTAAAAAGAGTAAGTTCCCGCCATCTTGTACACAGAATTATAATTGTCATACAGACAGTGTATTGACGATAGTTTTCAATCAAACACCCGATTCATTGAAAACGGAAGCAGCTTGGTGGAATTTATTAGACAACTATGTACGCAATCCTTTATCACCCGCATTTCAATATTTATTAGCAAATGAACAGACCTATGTTCAAAAATATGGGAAGCAGTATGTGGATCAGGTTATTTATCACACGCTGAACCAATATTGGTCTGGAAATATGTCATCCAAGGAGTATAAAATGGCGGGTGAATATGTGCGTTCGATTGCCAATAAACATCCGCAAGCAAAAGCTTTGACGATTTATTATACCATGCTGGACAGTTTCATAGCCATCCAAAACGGGAAAACCAGTTGGGAAAAACAGATCGCAACCGCAGATCGATTGGTGAAGCAATGGTATCATGTATTGAGTATTTATGAGGTAATGAATTGGGTGAAGGATCTCTGTAAGCGATATCCGGCCAATAAAATGATGATTCAACAAGCCAGGAATTGGATGGACCAATTGGTGAGTTTGGATAAAACGGATACATATCTATTACACGAATTGTTAGCGGATGTTCAATTGATACAGCGAAAAAATCTATCCGCCAAAGAAAGTCTACAGAAAGCCATCCAAATCGCAATATCATCCAATGAGGATGAGGATACGATTACAGAACTACAGCGTAAGTATCAGTCAATCAAATAGTTAGTCTTCATTTTTGCACATTATTTGACACCGGTTCAAATACTATTATATTTCCTATAATTAATATTATGTTAAATCGCGCACAGCGAAAAGTAGAAAGAAAAAAGCCAACGCTTCTGTTTTTGATTGGTGCAAGTATTAAGGTTTATTTTTTACAGGCAAATAAACGGTGTCATGCTTGGTTTGATTCACTACGTACACAGTATCAACTTTTGATTGCGTTTTCGGTATCAATTGTCGTGAGTCAAACGGTAGGTATATGTTTACGATTGTTGTTAAGGCGCAATTAATTACTCCGCTTAGTAACATAATCCAAAACCAATTTCTTTCTACAAATTTTAATGGTGGATTTATTATAGCGTTTTTAACGGCTTCGTCTTTTTTAATTTTATCTTGAATACTTCTGCTTATTTCAATTGCAATATCATCATGCCCCATAATAATTAGTTTTCCTACAATATACACCAACTGCTCGCTACTCTCGCTTCCCTATTCCTTTTTTTCTTTCTTCTTTTCTGCCCACACCGTGGCAATGCAGCTAACGCAAAATAGCATTGCCCCTACACAGAGGCTACCGAAGTAACATAATATTGAGTTATAATTGTTTTTCAATTCTCAGTAGTTTGTGCGCACGAACGCACGATTGGGGGTCGGTTATTGCGATTTTACCGTCAGTAGTTTAGGAAGCCGGTGGATAAAATCGCAATAACCGACCCCAAGGCATTGAAAAACACTTATAACTAACTTTTATGTTAAATCGCACACAGCGAAATACGAGTAAAAAAGAAAACGGCTCTGCTTCCTCTTTTTCTTAGTGTGAGTATAAATATTAAAATAATGGAAACTCCTGCTTACAGGCTGCGTGGGATGCATACTGCAAAAGTCTCTAGGAGTT
>JACVCQ010000062.1 GCA_016741945.1 Chitinophagaceae bacterium | reverse complement strand
ATACCATATCTTCCGTAAGCAAGGTTTGTTGTAAGGCATCCAGTTCATTTTGTAAATCCGGATTCTCTTGAACAAACTGTTCAACAGCCACTCTTTCGGCCGCAGAAAGTTCCCTGTCTATGTAGAGCAGGAAAAATTCCTCGTAATTATGTCTGTTGATGTTGATCACTGTTATTTATTATAATACGTTTTCGGGACTTACCAGATAATTTCTTAAAGTTAATCTTGCACGGTGTAAATATACTTTCACCTGACTCTCATTCAAATCCATAATCTGACCAATCTCTTCATAGCTATATCCTTCATAATCTTTCAGCATTACCAGACTTCTTTGTGTTTCATTAAGTCTGTTCAATGCTTCCATTAAAATCTTCTTCATGTCTCTTTTATGACTATTAGCTTGTTCTATTCTACCATCTTCCTGAAATTCATCTTTCAGATGAATTCTTTTTACCTTTCTGATATGATCGATCATCTGATTGTATGCTACCGTGAATAAGAATGATTTTGATTTACTATTCTCAACATTTTCACGGTTTCTCCAAAGTTTTTCAAAAGCAGTTTGTACAATATCGCGGGCATCTTCCTCATGTCGAAGATTTTTAACGATGAAACGATATACGTTATCCGCATATTGGTTCACACATTGGTTGTACTCTTGCTCAGTCATAAACAGCGCGATAATTCAGTTGATTGCCTTGTATAATCGTAATACGGACAGGCGTTTATTTTGTTACAGTACAAAGAAAAAAAATCCTGCGTTGTAAGCGCAGGATCAATGATTATCGGAAAGTTGAGACGATTAAACGGTTTAGTCCCCCATAATGAAGCTCATCCGGACTGCTTCCCTGAGGCTGTGTGACTTGCTTTTTTTGCTTCAGCGGACAATTTTTATTATTTACAGAGCACATCTTGCGATTATTGAGGTTATTGGTGACAAAACCTGCAAAAGCTAGAACGGCTATAGCTAGGCCGGGAACAAAAAGATGCCTTGTTTTCATAAGTTCAGTTTAAGAAAGCATAAAGGTATAGTGCTGAAACTTAAACAGGAAGGTTTAAAAGTTAAATGAAGTTAAAAAGTGAGAGGTGAGAGGTGAAAGGTGAAAAGTGAAAGGTCAAATCAAGTCAATTTCACCTCTCACCTTTCACTTTTCACCCCTCTTAATAATCAATCACCTGCTCCTGAATGCTCTCCGGGATCTCTCTCCAGTCATATTGCTGGCTGCGGAGTTGGGGTTCAAAACCGGCTTCGCGGATGGCGTCCTGCATGGTTTTGTACTTGAATCTATGAGGGTCTCCGGCAGCACTTACCACATTTTCTTCGATCATAATAGATCCAAAATCATTGGCACCGGCATGTAGACAGATCTGAGCCGTTTGTTTGCCTACCGTTAACCAACTCGCTTGAATATTTTTTACATTCGGAAGCATGATGCGACTAATAGCAATCATGCGAATATATTCATCGGTAGTGGTGAGGTTATGTACCCCCCTGATACGGGTCAATAAAGTATCTACATCCTGGAAAGTCCATGGAATAAAGGCTAAAAACCCTTTTACATGCTCCGGTTTACGACTCTGCACTTCTCTGATTCGGGTGAGATGGATAAATCGCTCTTCCAATGTTTCCACATGACCAAACATCATGGTAGCACTGGTGGTGATGTCTAATTTATGGGCTTCATGCATGATATCCAGCCATTCGTCTGCTCCACATTTTCCTTTTGAAATCAGCCTGCGTACTCTATCTACCAATATCTCGGCACCCGCACCCGGTAAAGAATCTAATCCCGCTTCCTTTAATGCTGCCAATACCGCTTGATGACTCATCTTTTCCAGTTTGCAGATATGAGCCACTTCTGGTGGTCCGAGTGCATGCAATTTCAGATGTGGGTACTCTTGCTTAATTTGTCTGAAGGTATTTGTATAAAAATCAAGCCCCAATTCAGGATGATGTCCCCCTTGCAATAATAACTGATCACCACCATAACGCAGTGTTTCATCAATTTTTTTGCGGTAGGTATCCATATCCGTGATATAAGCTTCCGCATGTCCGGGTATTCTGTAGAAATTGCAAAACTTACAATTAGCAATACAAACATTCGTGGTATTCACATTACGATCGATCTGCCAAGTTACTTTTCCGTGCGGTACTTGCTTTTTGCGAAGTTCATCTGCTACATGCATCAATTCAGAGAGAGGCGCCTGTTGAAACAGAAACATCCCTTCTTCAATGCTCAAAAACTCAAAATTCAATGCTTTTTGATACAAATCAGCTAATTGCATACCCTTTCATTTCAATTGAACAACAAAGGTAGGAGGATATGGTTGATTCCTGTTGCAACAAAAACCGGCTTTTGTTTGTCCATTCAGTGAACCCATCAATTACTCATTGTTTGTTTATCACATAATCCTTCATCGAGTCCTAAAATCAGCGTATTTTCAGATTGCATGAAACTCTTTTTACTCATTTTTACCTGGATAGGTTTATTCGTTGCCGGTAAACCTGTTTTTGCTCAGGAAGAGTTTATCATGCCTGAAGCTAAGCTGCTAACTAGTTTTCCTTTTACACAGTTGAGTGGGGGTATTGTGATTATCAAAGCAAGAATTGATGATTATCCTGACAGCCTGAATTTTGTATTCGATACGGGAAGTGGTGGTATTTCTTTGGATTCCACTACTGTTAATTACTTAGGGATCACTAAAACCATGAGCGACCGAACAATCCGTGGTATCGCAGGGATTAAAACGGTAGAGTTTGCCTATAACCATAGTTTAAAATTACCCGGATTGGAAGTTGATAAACTTGATTTTCATGTCAATGATTATGATTTGTTGACCAGTGTATATGGATTGAAAATTGATGGTATCATTGGATTCAGTTTTCTTCGGAGATATATTGTCCATATTGATTATGACAAGCAGGTCATGGAAGTATTTACACCCGGTAGATTTAAATATCCCAAAGGAGGGTATCTGCTTCGTCCCGATTTTTCTACACTGCCTTTACAAATGGCTTCTGTAAAGGACGAGAAACAGGTAAACGGTCGATTTATTTTTGATACAGGCGCAGGACTCACTTTTTTGTTATCAAAAGAATTTGTAGAAGACAGTGTGATTTTTAAACGCAAAAGAAAATTTTATCCCACACAGGCAGAAGGATTAGGTGGGAAAAAAATGATGGATATTACGGTTGCGTCAGAAGTCAGAATTGGTCCTTATAAGTTTCGGAATGTACCGATTCATGTTTTTGATGATGAATTCAATGTAACTTCTTACCCATTGTTAGGGGGATTGATTGGTAATGATATCATGCGTCGTTTTAATGTGATTTTGAATTATCCAGAAAGATCCATTCATATCAAACCCAATAATCATTTCCAGGAAATGTTTGATTATGCGTATACCGGATTGGGCATTTATCTGATTCATGGTGAGATTAGGGTTATTGATATCATTAAAGGATCACCGGGTGATAAAGCCGGATTCCAGCCGGGGGATATCATATTTTCAGTAGAAAATAACTACACCAAAAATATTCAGGCATATAAAACACTGTTTCAGAATTCCATCGGTAAAGTGAGGGTCATCATTTTTCGTGACCAAAAACCATTGGTATTAACCATCAATATCAAAGACATCCGCCGCAACCGGTAAGTAGTATTCCGTGTTTCGGAATCGCCAATGATTTGATTTCACTTAATTTCGCCCTTTAAGCTGAACTATGATAACATTTGAAAGATTTGTGCTGGATAACGGATTGAAAGTATTGGTACATGAAGACCATTCTACACCTATGGCGGTGGTTAATATTATGTACGACGTAGGGGCAAGAGATGAAAATCCTAATAAAACAGGCTTTGCCCATTTATTTGAACACCTGATGTTTGGAGGTAGTATCCATATTCCTGATTATGATGAGCCCTTACAAAGAGCAGGTGGAGAAAACAATGCTTATACAACCAATGATCTCACCAATTACTATTGTCAGATACCTGCAGAAAATATTGAAACCGCTTTCTGGCTGGAAAGTGATCGTATGCTAAGTCTGGCTTTCAGTAAAAAAAGTCTAGAAGTACAGCGCAAAGTAGTATGTGAAGAATTCAAAGAACATTACTTGAATAAACCTTACGGAGATGTATGGCATAAAATGCGTGAACTTGCTTATACAAAACATCCATATCGTTGGATGACCATCGGGAAAGAATTGAGTCATGTTGAAAATGCGCATATTGATGATGTAAAACAATTCTTTTTTAAGCATTATCGCCCCGTCAATGCCATTCTGGTTGTGGCCGGACATGTTACGGTTGAACAAGTAAAACAGCTCTCACAGAAATGGTTTGGAGATATTCCTATGGGAGAGAAATATATGCGAAGCCTTCCACAAGAACCGCTGCAAACCGAAAAACGTGTTCAGGAAGTGCATGCTGCGGTACCCTTAGACGCGTTGATCAAGACCTGGCATATGGATGCTCGTTTAGATAAAGGGTATTATGTAGCAGATATGATCACTGAGATTTTGGGGGGAGGAGGATCTTCCCGCTTGTATCAGAAATTGGTGAAAGAAAAACAATACTTCTCCAACCTAGATTGTTACCATTTTGGTAGTGTTGATGCTGGATTACTGACCGTGGAAGGTAAACTGGTGAAAGGTGTGAAAATGGAAGATGCTGTTGCAGCAATTGATGAAGAGATTGAACAGTTGAAATCAACGCTGATTGCAGAGCCCGAATTGCAAAAAATTAAGAATAAAACAGAGAGCGTGATTGCTTTTGAAGACATGAGTATTATGAGTCGTGCCAATAGCTTGGCGATGTATGAGTTATTAGGTGATGCCAATATGATGAATACAGAACTGCAGAAGTACCAAGATATCACAACTGAAGATATTCAACAATATAGTCAAAAAATATTTCAACCCAACAACAGTAATGCTCTGTTGTATTATGCAAACTGAATGTTCAGTTGAATACAAAGAAGATATGATAAATAGAACCGTAGCGCCACCGATCACAGATGCAGTAGCTTTTGATCTTCGCCTGAAACCTTGCGATCGTTATACTTTGGATAATCAAGTGCCCGTGTATGCCATCAATGCCGGTGCACAGGAAGTAGTGATGATTGAGTGGGTATTTTATGCAGGCAATTGGTATGAGTCAAAAAATATTATTGCGGGTACCACCAACTTCCTGTTGAAGAATGGAACCCAACAAAGGAATGCCTATTCCATCAATGAATATTTTGAATTTTATGGGGCATACCTGAACCGAAGTTGCTATAATGAAACAGCTACAATCACATTGCATTGTTTGAATAAACATGTGGCTGAATTATTGCCGGTAGTAGCAGAACTGCTTACAGAAAGCATTTTCCCTGAACAAGAATTGGCGATTTATAAACAGAATCAAAAGCAAAGACTGGAAGTCAATTTGAAGAAATGTGATTTTGTTTCGAATCGATTAATCGATGAGTATGTCTATGGTTTTCATCACCCTTATGGAAAGTACACTTCTACTTTAGACTATGATGCGGTTGAACGAACAGAGCTGTTGGCTTTCTTTGATCAGTTCTATAAGCATGGAAAGTGTATGGTATTTGCTGCGGGTAAATTACCTGATAATATTGATCAGCAACTTAACCGCGTTTTTGGTTCACTGCCGCTCAATAGAACTACTTTACCTGCGGTCAACTATTCCTTGAATCCCTCTGCAGAAAAAAAATACAGGATCATCAATGATAAAGAAGGTGTTCAGGGAGCGATTAGAATAGCGCAGCCATTTTTCAATCGTCATCATCCTGATTTTCCAAAAGTGCAGGTATTGAATAATATTTTCGGTGGCTTCTTTGGATCCAGACTCATGAGTAATATTCGGGAAGACAAAGGATATACCTATGGCATTCATAGTTATTTGCAGAATCATATACACCATAGTGCCTGGATGATTAGTACCGAAGCCGGTAGAGATGTTTGTGAAGCAACGATTGTTGAGGTATATAAAGAAATGGAATCATTACGAAAGGAACCGGTAGAACAGGAGGAGTTGGATCTGGTAAAAAATTATATGATCGGCTCATTATTGGGCGATCTGGATGGTCCGTTTCAAATCATTGGTCGCTGGAAAACCTATATTTTGAATGGGTTGGATGAACAATATTTCTATAACAGTATCGATACCATCCGAAAGGTGTCGGCAGAAGAGCTACAGACATTGGCGCAACAACATTTGAATCGGGAGAAATTTTATGAGTTGGTAGTGGTTTAGAAGACAGTACTGAATAGCTGCTGTTAAAATTCTTTGTATACATGGACTTCAGGAAAATAAATACTATTTTGTTTCTTCTGAAAGCATGAATCATGGGACGATTTTTTACAAAAACCATTGCCAGTACATTGGCAATCTTATTAGCAGCTTATATTTTGAAAGGAATTGATGTGGCAGACCCATTGACTGCCATGATTGTGGCAGTGGTGTTGGGCTTGCTCAATAGTTTTATTAAACCGGTACTGATCCTGCTGACGATTCCTATTACGGTGATTACACTTGGGCTATTCCTATTTGTCATCAATATCATTATTGTAAAATGGGCAGCTACTTTGGTGCCGGGTTTTACAGTGGATGGATGGGTATCTGCTTTGTTCTTTAGTTTGCTCGTATCATTTGTTACTTCCATCATTGAAGCCATTCTCGGTAAGGGGGGAGAGCAAACTGAAAACTAAACTCAGCGTTCACTCCTTTTCTCTCGTTCGCTGCGGTCGAATTTTTACCGCATAGAACAAGAGAAGCAGAGGTTCGCAGAGTCATTTTTATAGCGAACGGACCAACGCTTTTACTTTCTCACTGATCATATCTCTGATCTCATTAAACTCCTTCGGCTCCATATGTTTTGGATCCGGAATTTGCCAGTCGATGAATTGTTTGGCAGGCATCCACGGACAAGCATCACCGCAACCCATGGTAACCACTGCGTCAAAGGGTGCAAAAGCTTCTACCTCTTGCAATGATTTACTGTCATGCGTACTAAGGTCATAGCCCAGCTCTTTCATGGCTGCAATGGCTTTCGGATTTACAATGCCACTGGGTTTACTACCCGCACTATAAGCTTCTACCGATGAGCCACCATGAATACTGGCAAAAGCCTGACTCATCTGACTGCGATTACTGTTTTCTACACAAACAAAAAGGACTTTCTTTTTTTCAGACATAGATCTTGGGTTGAATTATGAACAACATCCGGGAGCGCAACAGGCTGCTGCTTCTTCGGTCAATGGTTTTTCTGCGTAAACAGTTACACTATAAATACCTGCATTACTATTTCTGAACGATTGAATTTCTTCTGCAGAAAAATAATTGCGAAGAATATCATCCGGTAATAAAATGCTTTTTTCTTTTTGTACGGTAATGTTTTTGAAACCGGTAGCTTGAATCAGTTCAAGGTATACTTCTTTCTGAATAGCCCCGGATACACAACCGGCATACATTTCTGCAGCTTCTCTCAGTTTAGCAGGTAATTCTCCTTCTAATACAATGTCAGAAATACTGAAATGTCCACCGGGTTTTAACACACGGTATACTTCTTTCAATACATTGAATTTGTTGGGAACCAGATTCAATACACAATTGCTCACTACAACATCAGCAACATTGGCTGATACCGGCATTTGCTCAATATCTCCAAAACGAAATTCAACATTATTGAATCCGAGTTTCTCGGCATTGGCTCTTGCTTTGTCGATCATGCGCTCTGTAAAATCAATACCAATTACTTTACCATTCTCACCGGTAATAGCACGTGCTACAAAACAATCATTGCCTGCGCCACTTCCCAAATCGATAACGGTATCACCCTTTTTGATTTTAGCGAATTCGGTTGGTAAGCCACAACCCAATCCTAAATCAGCATCCGGATTGTACCCTTGCAAACGTGTGTAATCGTCTGCCATAATATTGTATACTTCGGTGCTGCAGCCACCTGCACCACAGCAGGAAGCAGCATTGTTCTCGCGCGACTGGTCAGCTATTTCAGCATATTTTTCTTTTACCAGTGCTTTTAATGCGGTTTCTGTTTGCATGTTTTTTGTTTTAATTGTTATGAATAGCTGTTCATGGTCACTATTGTATGCGATCGATCGCCCGCACACAGTGATGATCACTAACAGCAGGATTTCGTATGTTGATCTTTAAGTTTGTGAAACAGTCCGGTGAATTCTGCATTGAATTTTTCAAACGCTTTCCAGTTGATGCAATAACAACTGCGTGGACCATCAACCGATCCATCAATGAGTCCGGCTTCTTTCAATTCTTTTAAATGTTGAGAAACGGTAGACTGTGCCAGTGGTAATACTTCAACGATCTCACCACAAATACATTCATTCTTTTGCGCCAGTACTTTGAGTATGGCAATGCGTGCAGGATGTGCAATGGCTTTTGCAAATGCTGCGAGGTCTTGTTCTTTTTTTGAAAATACTTCTGTTTTAGGGGGTGCCATTTTTTATCGTTTTTATACGATAAGCAAAGTAAGGGAGTTTTTTTCTTTTATCGTATAAAAACGATTAATATTTTTCTGCTAATCCGGATCGAACCGATCGATATGCCTCAGTTTTGTTATTATATATGCTATTACAGGAAATACCAACCGATACCGCTATTCACGAAATAGAACCATTCATCACTTTCTATTTTTCCTTAGAAATTGTAAATAATTGATAATCAATAGTTTAAGTTTAACCTATTATTAAGTTCTGCCCATTACCTAAAAAAACTTGGTACTATGTGTTGCATAGTACCAAAAGTTTCCCCATCTTTGTGTTATGAAAGAAGGGAATGAGGGGATCACCTGAAACCTTCTCAAAAGAAAAAATTAAAAACACTTATAAATATTAAGTCATGAAAACGCAAAACACAAACTTCTTACAACAACTGGGACAGGAACAATTGAACAACCTGGTAAAAGAAGTAAAGGAAACTGTTGCAACCACTATGAGCCTTCAGAACAACAAAACTGTTTTTGTTGCCGTTGATTACTACAAGTTACAGCGCAGCCGTAGAAACAGAATGGTGAGAAGACACCTGGTTGCTTAATCAAACACTTGAATCTTTTTTAATAACGATTGTTCCATTCCCCCCGAAAGGTTTAGGAACAAACAAAAACTCCGGCTATGGATATTCAGAACACACAAAGTCAGATGCGAAAGGGTGTATTGGAGTTTTGCATTTTATCCATCATCAGACAGGGTGAGGTTTACCCGAGTGATATTGTGGACCGAATGAAAGCTGCTAACCTGCACATCTTGGAGGGTACTTTATACCCCCTTCTGACACGTTTAAAAAACGCAGGTTTACTGACCTATCGTTGGGTGGAAAGTAATAGCGGACCACCCAGAAAATATTTCGTGATGACCGATAAAGGATTAGGGTTCTACAATGAACTGGAAAGAACCTGGCAGGAATTGTCTGAGGCAGGCCACGCATTGACCATATC
>JACVCQ010000061.1 GCA_016741945.1 Chitinophagaceae bacterium | reverse complement strand
ATGTAGCCCTGATGGGTCCATCGGGAAGTGGTAAAAGTACTTTGATGAATATCCTCGGTTGTTTGGATTCACCTACCGGTGGTAAATACATTCTGAATAATAAAGACGTCAGTAAAATGGCGGATGATGATTTAGCAGAAGTTCGTAATTCTGAAATCGGATTCGTATTCCAACAATTCAATCTGTTACCCCGTTTATCAGCCGCTGAAAATGTGGCTTTACCATTGATCTATGCCGGAGTCAGTAAGAAAGAACGCATGGAAAGAGCATTAGAAGCCTTGAATAAAGTAGGGTTAGCAGATCGTAGTCAACATAAATCGAATGAGCTGAGTGGCGGACAAATTCAAAGGGTTGCGATTGCCCGTGCACTGGTGAATAATCCTTCCATTCTATTGGCGGATGAGCCTACCGGAAACCTGGATTCCAAAACTTCTGTGGAGGTGATGGAATTATTTGGGAAAATCCATCAATCGGGTAATACCGTGGTATTGGTAACGCATGAAGAAGATATTGCTGCTTATGCCCATCGGGTGGTGCGTTTACGTGATGGATTGGTGGAAACCGATAAAGTAAGGAGTGTTGCTATGGCGCATCTTTAAGATAGTAGCGACAAGTGTACATTTTGTGGAGAGCTTACCAAGGCTCTCTTTTTGTAACTGAACCATTCAAATCTAATTTTGTTTCTAACACACAACTTATCGCAATGGCCCTTAAGATATATACGAAAACAGGTGATCTGGGTAAAACGTCCCTCATAGGAGGAACCAAAGTCCCCAAAAGCCATATCAGAATTGAAACCTATGGAACAGTGGATGAGCTCAATTCTCATATCGGATTGGTGGGTGATTACTTTGATGAACCTCATACACGTTCTATTTTGAAAGAAATTCAAGACCGTTTATTTACCATCGGTTCTTCACTGGCATGTGATCCTGAAAAAGAACCCTTGATGAAAATTCCTGATCTCAAGGAATCTGATATCACGGTGCTGGAAAAAGAGATCGATAAAATGAACGATGCTTTACCGCCCATGAAGTTTTTTATTCTTCCCGGTGGACATATAGCCGTTTCATCTACCCATATTGCTCGATGTGTGTGCAGAAGAGCAGAACGTTGTTGTGTGAATATGCAAGAGCATGAATTATTTGTAGATCCCTTAGTGATCAAATACCTCAACCGCCTAAGCGATTATCTCTTCGTCCTCAGCCGTTTTATTGGGCAACAATTGGGGGTGGCGGAGATTGCGTGGAAACCGAGGGTGTAGGGGAGAAGTGAAACGTGAAAGGTGAAAAGTGAAAGGTTTTCAGATTTTCACCTTTCACTTTTCACCTTTCACTAACTTACAATCACCCCATCTTTCATATGCAAAGTCCGATCACTCAAAGCAGCCAATTCTTCATTGTGTGTGACGATGAGGAAGGTTTGGTTGAAACGGTCTCTGAGTGTTCCAAAAAGTTGGTGTAATTCTTTTGCGTTGGTACTGTCTAGGTTGCCGGTTGGCTCGTCTGCGAAAATGATATCGGGTTGATTGATCAATGCTCTGGCAACCGCTACCCTTTGTTGTTCTCCGCCTGATAATTGATTGGGTTTATGTTCCGCACGGTCTGCGAGTCCTAAAAGCGATAACAATTCCATTGCTCTTTTTGCTACTTCCTTTTTTGGGGTGCCGGCGATCCAGCCGGGGATACTGATATTTTCCAGTGCTGAAAATTCAGGTAATAAGTGATGAAATTGAAAGACAAATCCAATATGTTGGTTTCGAAAAGCGGCCAGTTTCTCACCTCGCAGCTCATCAACAGACTGATTATTTAACCAAATAGAGCCGGAATCGGGTCTGTCGAGCGTGCCTAGAATATGCAGTAATGTACTTTTCCCGGCCCCGGAGGAACCTACAATACTCACCATTTCGCCCTTGTTGACCTCAATATCTACGCCTTTCAAAACTTCTAGCTGACCGTATTTTCGGGTGATGTTGACTGCTTTTAGCATGAATTCTGCGCTGTTTTGCTTACAAACCTACGAACAGGGCTTCATATCAGCCTATTTTTAAACATTTCTTTACACACTGTGGACTGTCATATTTGGTGGTTTCATATATACGGTTACATTTGCAAAAAATTAAAAGGTAAGTTATGTTCTGGACATTAGAATTGGCAAGTTACCTGGAAGAAGCCCCTTGGCCTGCTACCAAAGATGAACTGATTGATTATTCTATCCGTAGTGGTGCACCTATTGAAGTGGTTGAGAATCTCCAGGAATTGGAAGATGAGGGAGAAGTGTACGAGAGCATAGAAGACATCTGGCCTGATTATCCTAGTCAGGAAGACTTCATGTTCAATGAAGATGAATACTGATATTTCGCTCTCAGTGATACAAAAGCCGCCTTGTGTAGAGGCGGCTTTTTTTTGTCCATAGTCGATGGTCGATAGTCCATGGTCCATGGACTATCGACTATCGACTATCTTTCTTAAAACTA
Source organism: Chitinophagaceae bacterium (assembly GCA_016741945.1). GTDB lineage: Bacteria > Bacteroidota > Bacteroidia > Chitinophagales > Chitinophagaceae > Sediminibacterium. The sequence goes on along the minus strand of JACVCQ010000061.1, from coordinate 7,012 downwards.
AGCTTGAAATACAGCAGCAACAACGTCAATGCAAGAACAACGCAATTGGCTACGATCACCGGACCGCTTTCAATGGCGAATCCGTATACCAACCAAACAATGGTGCTGGTAACTACGATCAGGATCATCCAAATGCTCAAGTCACCTACACTTTTAGACTGCCAGGATTTGTATACCTGTGGTATAAAAGTGATAGAGGTTAGGAAGGAGCCGAGATAACCTACAATTTCGATCCAGTTCATATGATCTTTGATTTTTTGATCTGTGATTTCTTGATCTGTTTTTCTTACATCAAGAAATCACAGATCAAAAAATCAAAGATGTTTAATTATTCCACACCCAACTTCGTCATCACTTCCATACTCACTCCTGTTGTAGAGTAACCACCATCGTGGAAGAGATTTTGCATGGTCACCATGCGGGTGAGGTCTGAGAATAGGGTGATGCAATAGTTGGCACAATCTTCTGCACTGGCATTACCTAATGGTGCCACTGCATTTGCGAAATCGAAGAAGTCGCCAAAGCCTTTGATGCCGGTACCTGCCGTGGTTTTGGTAGGAGACTGTGATACGGTATTGATACGTATTTTTTTCTCCAGTCCATAATGATAGCCAAAACTGCGAGCGATGGATTCTAGCATGGCTTTGATATCAGCCATATCGGTATAGAAAGGGAAGGTTCTTTGGGCAGCCATATAGGTCAATGCAACCACACTTCCCCATTCATTGATGGCATCTAACTTTCTGGCAACAGATAACATTTTGTGCAGCGACATAGCTGATACATCGATCCCCTTCATGAAATAATCATAGTTTGATTCTGTATAAGGGATTTTTTTACGGATGTTGACACTCATACCAATCGAGTGTAATACAAAATCGATTTTACCACCCAGTACTTCCTGTGATTGCGTGAACAGGGTAGTGAGTTCTTCCACACTGGTAGCATCTGCCGGAATGATCTGTGAATTGGTTTTTTCAGCCAGTTTATTGATTTCACCCATACGCATGGCAATGGGTGCGTTTGTTAGTACGAATGTGGCGCCTTCTTCGTGTGCTTTCTCAGCTACTTTCCAGGCGATAGAATTTTCATCAAGAGCACCGGTAATGATACCGCGTTTTCCTTTGAGCAGGTTATAAGCCATAATCTTTGTTTTAGTCAATGTTTGAGGGGTAAATGTATAGAATATCAGCTAAATCTCTAATTCATGACCATTTCTCTGGCATTTTCCAGTGCAGCAGCCGTTGGTTTTTCTCCACTCAACATTCTCGCAATGGCAGTAATGCGTTCATCCTGATTCAGCATTCTGATATTTGTTTTCACTGCATCGTTCACGATCTCTTTGTAGACAAAGAAATGTGCATCTGCCTTGCCCGCAATTTGTGGCTGATGCGTGATGCAGATGATCTGTCTGCCCGCAGCCATTTCCTTCATGATCATTCCCACCTGCTTGGCAGCTTCACCTGAAATACCGGTATCGATCTCATCAAAGATCATGGTAGGCAGATTGATGGACTTCGCAACAAGAGATTTGATACACAACATCAATCTACTCAGTTCCCAACCACTGGCTACTTTTCGAATCGGCTCAAAACGGTTGCTTTGATTGGTTTGTCCGGCAGGCACATTGGCGTCGAAGAGAAACTCAATATTGTCTTTTCCAAATAGTTGTAATGCAATAGGTGATATAGCTACTTTTATTTGTGCATTGGGCATTCCCACTTGTCGTAACAACTTGTTGACATTGGTTTCCAGTGGTTGGATCTGTTTATTTCTGGCTGTCGATAACTGCGTAGCGAGTGCATCAGCTTTCTTCTCTAATTGCCATACTTCCTTTTCGAGTTGCTGAATGGTATCATCAATATTTAATACAGCCTCTAGCTTTTTGGCAAGTGATGCTTGTAACTCTAGTAAGTCTGATGTAGACTGTAAGCCATGTTTCTTCAAAAGTTTATAACCTTCTGTCAATCGTTGATTGATCCATTCAATTCGTTGTTGATCAAATACAACAGAATCATTGATATGATCGGTTTCTGATGCAATATCCTGTAGTTCTACCTGTGCGCTTTGTAATCTTTCAATCAAAGCTTGCAGGTCTTTGTGCATGCTTGCAAATGGCTGCAACTGCTGAATCATTTGCTTCAGAAGGGTAACCACCGGTTGATCACTTTCTCGTAAATCAAAATACACTTTCGTGAGTGCAGCTTTAATGCCTTCGGAACTGTTGAGTACTTTCAGTTCCTGATCCAGTTCTTCGATTTCATTTTCTTTGAGTGACAGTTCATTCAGTTCGTCGAAAAGAAATTGATGATAATCAGCTTCTTTAGTGAAAGCAGCTTTTTCATCTTTTAATGTGACTAATTTTTTTACAACCAACTGCCATTCACGATATACTTGTTGGTACTCATGCAGCAGCGATTGATTACCGGCCAGTGCATCCATGACTTCAACTTGAAAGTCACTATCACCTAATTCCAGTGTATCAAATTGCTGATGCAGGTCAACCAATAAAGAAGCGAGTTGACGAAGTTGCTGTAATGAAGCAGGGGTATCATTGATAAAGGCCCTGGATTTTCCATTGCTGCCAATTTCCCTTCTCAATACCAATTCATCCTCTACATCCAATTCATTTGCTTCCAGGAATGCGCGGACTTCAGCTTTATCTTCAATTGAAAAGACACCTTCAATAAAACATTTCTTATTTGTGTTCACCAGCACTGAACTATCTGCACGCTCACCCAATATCAAACTCAAAGCCCCCATCAAAATACTTTTCCCCGCACCGGTCTCCCCCGTAATAATATTCAACTGCCGAGAAAAATCAATCTCGATCTCCTCAATAATCGCATAGTTCTGTATCGTGAGTTTGTTCAACATAAAATCTAATTTAGGATGTCAGATCGCAGATCTCAGATTTAATCAGTAGTACTCTATCAACTACTATCCAATCCAATCCCATCCAATATCCGAAATCAGACATCAGACATCTGACATCTGACATCTGACATCTGACATCTGACATCTGACATCTGACATCCGACATCCGCCCCGCAATTTATACAATCCCTCATTCCCCTTTACATCTCATTATCCCCGATTTCGCGCGTTGGTCCAGTGAGTTTTTGTATTCATGATCGCCCATGTCAAAACAGCGTTGATAATCCTGAATGGCAAGGCCTTTTTGCCCGCGGGCTTCGTATATCTGTCCAATTTGAACCGCCGCTCGTGCAGCATAATATTCTTTTCTGAATTCGCCTAGTCTGATAGCAGCTAAATAAGCGTTGATGGCATCCTCTTCTCTGCCCAGGTCATCAAAAATTCTGGCAGCACGGTATACATATTCTAGTCGGTCTTCTTCTTTGGGAAAATCATTCTCCGTTTTTCCATGTAACTGTGCCAATGCTTCTTTATGATAGCCACCATCACTTAAGAACCTGGCTTTTAAGAGTAATAAGTTAGGCCAATAATTGGCTTTTGCATCTCTCAAAGCTTTTTTATCGGCATCTGAATCTGTAGCACCTTTGGTCAATACCATTTGTCGAGCTTTTTCTGCAGCGGCGGTATTGCCCATCATGTAATGACAGAGTCTTATCTTATCATACACATCTTTCACATAAAAGTTGCCTTTGAATTTTTGTAGGAAGCGTTCAAAATAAGGAATGGCTTCTTCGGGTTTCAGCTGATACATTTTCACAAAACCCATTTCAAAATCCCAGATGGGTATATCTAAATACTCATTTGATAGATTTCTATTCTGAACGATCTGCTGGGTATATTGGGCTTGTTTGTTATTGAGGGTGAGATTGGCAGCCATCCATCCATGTAAATGATTGTTGACCAGATCCAATTTCTTTTGTTGAATAAAAGTAATCGCTTCATCTTTTTTGTTATCCATATAGAACAATAGATAGGGATAGATGAATTGTGCTTCATGAGCATAGATTTTTGCGTACACATCATTACTGTTCACAAAAGCTTGCACCGTTTTCAAACCATCCGTAACAGAGCCACGCATACCCAAAATATTGGTCAACCATTTGTATCCTTTGGGAACAGTGCCAATCATGGTTTGAATAGTGCCATAATACAAATCATCAGCGGTAAAAGAGGGGAATGATTTTTTATTGTCTTTTAAAAGCATCCATGCTCTGCGAATATCCCATCCGGCTTCCCAGGTTTTACCAAACTTAATGGCAGATGCCGCTTTATGGAGTCGTAAAGTGCTAAGCGCAAATCGATAGAATGGAGAAGAGTTGGGCCCTTGTTCCAGTATATTGATACGTTCTGAAAATCGAGGATACAAGATTTTGTATTCCTCCGGATTTTCATTCAAGAATAAAGTCAGGAAGTCGATATAACTCTCCAACATGACCGGTATCAGATTGTTGGGGTTTTGTTGTTTGGCTTTTTCAATCAATGATTCACCCTTCACCAATTTCAATTTGGTAATTTCCTGATAGGCTTGTTGACAGGTAGCATTGAAATCATACACTTTCTGCGCATGTACAGAAGTTATGAAGAACAAAGAGAGGAGAAAAGATAGACGGATTTTCATGCAGCCCGAAAATAAGAAAGGACAGCCAAATAGCTGTCCTTTCCAAGTATTTAAAGTGATCTTACTTTACTTCTACGCTGTCGTTCAAATCAGCATCTACCAGAATACGACCACAGTTTTCACAAACGATGATCTTCTTGTGTAAACGGATCTCACTCTGACGCTGAGGAGGAATAGAGTTGAAGCAACCACCACAAGCATCACGCTCTACCGGCACAACAGACAAACCATTGCGGTAGCTTTTACGGATACGGTCGTAGCTGTACAATAAACGCTCGTCGATATGACTGCGTGCTTCAGCACTTTGTTTATTGAAATGGGTTTCTTCTTTCTCAGTATCAGCGATGATCTTTTCCAGTTCGCCTTTCTTATGGTTCAATACACCATCTTTCACAGCGATCTGCTTTTTAGCCGCTTCCAAAGCTTTTACTTTATCAGCCAACTCTTCATTCGCATCACGGATATGCTTTTCACACAATTTGATCTCCAGCTGTTGCATTTCGATCTCTTTGTTGATGGCTTCGAATTCGCGGTTGTTCTTTACATTCTCGCTCTGCTTCTCATATTTAGCGATCAATGCTTCACTTTCTTTCATCGCAGCTTTCTTGCTTTCAATGAATTCAGTGATACCATTCAGTTCTTCTTCAATACGAGTTTGACGGCTTTGTAAACCCTGGATCTCATCTTCAAGGTCACTCACTTCCATGGGAAGTTCACCCTTCAGGATCTGGATCTCATCCAGTTTGCTATCGATCTTCTGCAATTTCAGCAGATTCACCAGTTTTTCTTCAACCGAAAAGTCTTTAACGGAAGCCATATTGTATGTGTGATTTATTGTTGATTGTTATTCCCCCGTGAAGTAGTTCACCGGATTGGTTTTTACTTCAGATTTGAGGACGGCAAAGGTAGGGAATTTAGCCTGTAAAACATCAATCAGCAGGTCGGTAGTGAACTGCTCACTCTCCCAATGACCGATATCGGCGATCACCATACGGTCATTGGCATCAAAGAACTCATGGTACTTGAAATCAGCCGAAACATAGATATCGGCTCCTTTAGACAGTGCTTTCCCCGTCAAAAAGCTCCCGGAACCACCACAAATCGCCACTTTTTGGATGTTTTTGCCCAAAAATGGGGTGTGTTTGACCACCGAAAGACCAAAACTGGTCATCAACATGCGTAAAAACTGGGTTTCTTCCATGGGTTCGGGTAATGTTCCGATCAAACCACTTCCAATATCCTGATAATCATTGCCTAAGCTCACTAGGTCATAAGCCACTTCCTCATAAGGATGGGCTTGGAACAAGGAAGACAGGATTTCTTGCTGTTTCCAAACCGGGAAAACAACTTCTACCCGAATTTCCTTCTCTGAATGCGTAGTACCGATCTCTCCCACAAAAGGATCAGTGCCCTCACCGGCCTGAAAAGTTCCGGTACCCTCTACATTAAAACTACAATGGCTGTATTTGCCAATCTCTCCGGCTCCGGCAGTAAAAAGAGCAGTTCTTAAGGCTTCTGCATGCTCCACCGGCACAAATGTGTGGAGCTTCATCAATTGTGCGGGTTTGGGTGATAATATCTTTCGGTTGATCAATCCCAGTTTATCGGCGATTTTATTGTTGACACCCCAAGCAACATTATCGAGATTGGTATGGATGGCATAAATAGCGATATCGTTTTTGATGGCGCTGATCACTGCTTTCTCCACATAATTTTTGCCGTTCAATTTTTTTAATCCACTGAAAACGATTGGGTGATGTGCTACCACCAGATTGCAGCCTTTTTGTTTTGCTTCCAGAATCACTGCTTCCGTAGCATCTAAAGTGCAGAGTACTCCGGTACATTCCCAAGAGGCAGATCCGGTGATCAGACCGGCATTATCATAACTCTCTTGTAGTGATGGTGGGGCCAATTGCTCCAGCACCTGTATCATGGCATTGATCTTCATATTTGTTGATTCGAATCAGCAAGTTACCTTCATTCTATAATTGATGGTATGCGTGAAGGCGATTTTCTTTTTTATGACGGACAAATACTCCGTTCAGACAAACTGCTGATCTCTCCCAATAACCGGTCTTATCGTTATGGTGATGGTTGTTTTGAGACCATCAAAGTATTGAATGGAAAGATCATGTTGGCAGACTACCATTTTGAACGATTGTTCAGCTCTTTAGAAACACTGCGCTTTAAAAAGCCGGGTTATCAAAGTGCCGGTTGGTTAGAAAAACAAATCCTATCCGTTGTAGAAAAAAACGGACATACCAAAAGAGCACGTGTAAGGGTGACCGTGACGCGAGGCGATGGCGGTATTTATGATGAACAAAATCATTATCCCTATTTTTTGATTCAAAGCTGGTCCTTACAAACAGCTAAACAAGAACTGAATGAAAATGGATTGGGGATTGATATTTATAAAGACGCCCGAAAAACCGCCGATCTTTTTTCATCAATCAAAGG
>JACVCQ010000060.1 GCA_016741945.1 Chitinophagaceae bacterium | reverse complement strand
GTGCTAGGTGCTAGGTGCTAGGTGCTAGGTGCTAGGTGCTAGGTGCTAGGTCAAAACTGAGTCTTGATTATCCTTATTGTGTGTTTGTGTATTTTTTTTTGAAAAAAATCTGATATCAGACATCCGAAATCAGACATCCGACATCAGACATCAGACATCAGACATCAAAAATTTCATACATGAGCACTCACATCTGCTGCAGTAATTTCTTTTCCTGATAAAATCACCAGCCTCTCCACTACATTTCTTAACTCGCGGATATTACCTGTCCAATTGTGACTTTTGAGGATGTCCAATGCTTTTTTTTCAATGCCTTTTTTAGCCTGTCCGTATTCGGTTGCGATATCATCTAAAAATTTATCGACTAGTAATGGAATATCATCCCTTCTTTCATTCAATGATGGTACATGAATGAGGATAACGCCTAAACGATGGTATAGATCCAGGCGAAAATTTTTCTCTTCTACTTCTTTCAAAAGGTCTTTATTTGTGGCAGCTACCACACGTACATCTACTGAAATTTCTTTGTCGCCTCCTACCCTTGTGATTTTACCTTCCTGTAATGCCCTGAGTACTTTGGCCTGTGCACTTAAGCTCATATCCCCTATTTCATCTAGGAACAATGTACCGCCACTGGCTTGTTCAAATTTACCAATGCGCTGTTTGATGGCAGAAGTGAACGATCCTTTTTCATGTCCAAATAATTCACTCTCTATCAACTCTCCGGGAATGGCTGCACAGTTTACTTCTACTAGGGGGCCTGATGAACGATTACTTTTTTCATGCAGCCATCGGGCCACCAATTCCTTTCCTCTTCCTTTTCCACCGGTGACCAATACACGTGCATCTGTGGGGGCTACTTTTTCTATGGTTTCTTTGATACGAAGAATGGCTTCACTTTCACCAATGATCTCCTGTACTTTAGATACTTTTCGTTTGAGCACTTTGGTTTCCTGCACCAAAGTGGTTTTATCCATGGCATTGCGAATAGTGATGAGTAAACGATTGAGATCGGGTGGTTTGGAGATATAATCGAATGCACCTTTTTTAACAGCATCCACTGCTGTTTCAATATTCCCATGCCCACTGATCATAATCACCGGAGTATCTGTGCCTGTCTCCATTACTTTTTGCAGGAATTCAATACCATCCAGTTTAGGCATTTTGATATCACATAAGACCACATCAAAAGTACCGGCCTGAAATTTTTTCAGTCCTTCTTCTCCATCAGCTGCTTCTTCTACTTTGAATCCTTCATTAGAGAGAATATCTTTTAATACATTTCTGATGGCTCTTTCATCATCTATGATCAATATTGCGGGCATAGAAACAGTTTTTGCTAAGTTAATCAATCGGTTTTCAGCGTAATCCAAAATTCATGCCGAAGGTGAAATTTCTAGGTGCTGCTGTATTATAGTAACGTCTTCCTGCAGCATTGATATCATTACCCAGGCTATATACTTGATTCAATCCATTATCCATACTCAGGAATAATTCAAATCCTTTTTTACGATAGCCCGTTCTACCTTGTAACAATTGATAGGGCTTGGCGCTTGCATCATTGGCATCATTTAAAGCAATTGCTGCAGTTGCATTGATGGCTGCTTGCAGATACCAGCCTCCTACTGTTTCCAGTTGTATGCCGGTTACCCATGTATAACGAGGCACTCCAGTTAATGGATTTCCATCAAATACGGTATTCCCCTGTCGATAGTTTTCAAATCGATAGGGCTGATAGGCAAAAGAAGAACTGAGGTATAGGCTTTTGATGCCCTTTGTTTTTCCCGCTATCAATTTTGCTTTCAGCATAGCTTCCAAGCCTTGCTGTAGCGTGCTTCCCGCATTTACAAAATATTCTGCTCCGCCTACACTATTTCTTCGGACGATGGCATTTTTTAATCGAAAATGATACCATGAAACATCAAACTGTAATTGATCTTTGAAAAGAGATCCCTTCCATCCCATTTCAAAATTCCATCCTGTCTCAGCATTCAGGTCTCCATAAAAATTACCGTCTGATGGACGAAACTCAGCCAATGTAGGTGCTGAAAATCCTTTGGCTGCAAGTGCATACCCAGTGATGACCGGTGTAAGTTGATAAGACAATGCCACACGAGGTGTTATAACAGATCGTATTTTCTTAAGGGTATAATCCATGGGGGTAGTTCCCAATCTTTTATAACGATACGATTGTTCATTAGAACTGATACCAGCCTGTAACATCCATTTTTGATGAAACCGATATTGGAGCTGCGTAAACACAAACCATTGTGATGCATGTACCCGATCACTGAATTGCAGTGTATCTTTTATACCTCTTCGATTACCAAAATTATCGATCGCTGCAAACTGGTATTGCCATTCCATGCCTGTATTCCACTGCAACTGATGATCATCATTACCCCACTTGTATTGCCATTGTATTCCTGCTCCTGCATTGTCTTCTGCACGTTCTTCAAAATTGGTAATAAAAGGATTTTTAAATGCAGTGATACTTCCCATTACAAATGAGCGGATGCTATTTTTTTCATTGATGTTCCATTGATGATGTATACCCGTATAGCCTGTTTTATTATGAATTGCAGTCTGTTGCTGTACAGCACCCGGCAACAGGCCGGCAGGTTGTCTGGCTAGTTGTGGGTTCATGGTGAACTGCATTTCATTGATACCACCGGGGGTTTGATAGAACAGATCTGTATACATAGCTAATACACGCCAAATTTGTTTTTTCTTTTGCCAACTTGCATGCCAGTTCAAAGCATCTCTTCTCATCCTTGAATGCTGTCGATAACCATCGGCTTGTATATGCACTGTGTTCAGCGTACTGCTGAATGAACCCGATTGGTATTCCCAGCCTGTTTGTTGCTGAAACATTCCAAAAGATCCACCCGATAGTCCAACCGAAAAATGATGTCCTGCTGATTCATTTTCTACTGGATCGGTTTTTAACAATACAGCACCTCCTGTTCCTGCACCATAAGCTGCTGCCACGGGTCCTTTTAATATTTCTGCTCCGGTTATTTGTGAGAGATCAATCAAATTCAAATAAGTATTGCCTCCGCCATCTGTTAATGGTAATCCATTCCAGTAAACTTTAATATTCCGGACACCAAAAGGTGATCTCAATAAACTTCCTCGAATAGATAATCGATAACTACCCGGTGAACGTTCTTCCATACGAACACCCGGAACTGTATTGAATACCGGAAGAAAGTTGGGTAAGGGACTATTTCGTAAATCACTCTTTCGAATGATGGCGATAGATGCGGGTATTTGTTTCCAATCTGCTTTGCCATGAAATGCTTGTACTACCACTTCTTGTAATACTTTGGAACTATCCTTTGAATTTTGTGCTGATAATGCAACCGCTAATAGAGATCCTAAAGCCGGTAATAATAGTGTAGCAAGCTTCATATCGACTTTTTGTACTGACAAAGAAAACCCAGAGTATGATGGCTCTGGGTTGGTAAGATTATTACTATTCTATTTTATTTTTTCATGTACATCACTTCTTTCACGAGTTTCACGGTACGTGTGATATCGGGAATAGCGAGTGCTGTAAGATTGGGTGCATAGTGCATAGGAGCATCTGCACTGGTGATACGGCGGATAGGTGCATCCAAATAATCGAATCCTTCTTTTTGGATACGATAAGAAATTTCAGAAGATACGGATGCAAATGGCCATTGTTCTTCTACAATCACCAACCTGTTGGTTTTTTTCACACTTTCCAGAATCGTCATCCAGTCTAATGGACGAATGGTACGCAGATCGATTACTTCAGCGCTTACGCCTTCTTTTTCAAGTTCAGCAGCAGCACCCAACGCTACTTTCATCATTTTATTGAAAGAAACGATAGTGACATCGCGACCGGCTCTTTTTACATCTGCTTTGCCCAATGGAATATAGTATTCTTCATCCGGAACATCACTTTTGTCGCCATACATCACTTCACTTTCCATGAACATTACCGGATCTTCTTCATAGCGAATAGCTTGCTTGAGTAAGCCTTTGGCATCGTATCCATTGGAAGGAGATACAACTTTGATACCAGGAATATTGGCATAATAACTTTCAAAAGCAGTAGAGTGTTGTGCTCCGAGTTGTCCGGCGCTCCCGTTAGGTCCACGAAACACGATTGGACATCCGATTTGTCCGCCACTCATGGCCAACATTTTAGAAGCGGTATTGAGGATCTGGTCCATTGCCAGTACTGCAAAATTCCAGGTCATGAATTCAACCACAGGGCGAAGACCGTTTTGTGCGGCACCAACCGCTACAGCTGCGAAGCCAAGTTCAGCAATAGGGGTATCAATCACTCTTTTGGGACCAAACTCAGCCAGCATACCCTGACTTACTTTGTAAGCTCCATTGTATTCAGCTACTTCTTCCCCCATCAGAAATACCCTTTCATCTCTTCTCATTTCCTCATTCATGGCCTCTCGTAAAGCCTCTCTGAAAGCAATTGAACGCATATTGTCTGTTTGTTAAATGAGGAGCAAAAATAGCAGATTCTAAGGAATCGGAAAAAAGAAACCGAAATGAAGAAAGAAGCTAGCAGAAACAAGAAACAAGGGGGATTATATGAAGTGAGTTAACAAAAAAAAGTGAGGAAGCGTTTACTTCCTCACTCTGCATTCGAAATTCAATATTCTTAATTACAAAGTCTTAGAACACATTCCAGCCATAGCTGATGTAGTACAGACCTCCGATTTGAGGGTTACCCCAACCGGTGCGGTAATAGTTATTGAAGATATTGGTACCACCAACCTTAATCAATGACTTAGTGGCTGGTAATTTATAGCTTACCACAGCATCTATTGTTCTCATATAAGGAACAACACCTGTACCAAAAGTACCTTCATATAAGAAAGAATTAGCCCATCTGTATTGGATGTTGAATCCATAACGCTTGTCCTTACCGAAACCAGAGTTATTCAAGGCTGCATTGATACGGTATTTAGGCGTATTGAAATAGGATACAAAGCCGGTAGGCACTGCTCCAATTTGGTCATGGTAAATATTACCTGAGAAAGAAAAGTTTCCGGGTAATAAATATTCAACAGAACCACCCCAACCTGAAGTATTTACTTCACCGGGTGCATTCACAGAAATGCTGTAGGCAATTCTGGTATTTGCGTTCAAAAGATCAGCCGGATTAAATGTGGTTGCATTTCTTGATTGAATCACTGTAACCCCACTTAAGAAATCCTTGTAACGACCCCAGTAAGCATACACATCAATCATTAATTTCTGAGCAACCAGTCCTTTATAACCCACTTCAAATGAACTCATAGATTCCGGTTTGAACTCACCAAAACTTTGTTGTTGTAACAAAGAAGGGTTAGGCGCACCTGCTAAAGCGCTGGCACCAAATGCTTGTACACTTGCCAGTGTAAATGCCGGATTGGTATTGAATCTATAGAAATTACGTAATTGAGGAAGTCCACCCAATAATCTTGTACCGCCACCTACTGTTAAATTGATCCACTGGTTTTGAGTGGTTGGGAAACGGTAGGCAGTTTGATATGAGAAGCGAAGGTTATGATCTTTTGCTAACTTCACCACTGCTGAAGCTCTTGGAGTGAAACGACCTTTGAAGTTGGTGTTTTTATCATATCTACCTGAGACTGTCAGTTTCAATATATCATTGAAGAGACGCTGAGATATTTGTGTATATGCACCAAATTCATTGATTCGAATTACACCTGCAGTATCTGCGAATAAAGTTCCTTCAGAATTCAATACATATTGTTTAGCACTTACACCAATCAACCAATCAGTATTTGTTTTAGCAAGTCCGAGGTCTTCAGTAAGGTTATATTGACCATCAAATACTTTTAATCTGGATCTGTCTAAGAATAAACCACCCCCTTTAGAAATAGGTGTTCTAGCAACAGATTGGAACAATGGATTATTACCAATGAAACCGGTTGGACGACCTTGATCGGCAGCTGCTCTGGCTAGGTTATTAGAGGTTCTGAAGTCTCCCCCACCGTCCATAAAAGTTACATAAGTAGCAATGTATTGTGGATACCAGGTTGAACTTGGTTTCCAAGCCTCATTGAACAAACGAGTAGTAATGGTTGCATTGAATGAGTTACCGGCATTTTCATGTGTGGAATAATAACGAGCATACCAGTTTTTATGTTTGAGTTCATATTTGAACTGAGCAATACGTAAATCTTTCAATGAATAACGATCGCTTCCGGTATATACGGTGTTACCGGTTCCGAAATAAGCATTGAATGAAGCTTCAATTTTATCGGTCAATTTATAGTGTAATCCACCCGTGAGTTTAACATTCACAGTTGTTGGGTCTACAACATCACTTTCATAATAACCGGTACGGCTTACAAACTGGTTACCTAATAAATTTCTGGATGGAGCTGCACCATAAATCAATGGAGATACACCGGCAGCTACTAAAGCACCTGCACCTGCACTGGTTAAGAACTGATTGAACTGTGCCAAACGTGCCCCCGGGTTTGCTGCTAAAAAGCCATTAAAAGCTCCTAACTGGGCAGAAGAAAGTCCGGCTGCAGCAAATACCTGTGAAGCAATGGCTGACATACTTTGAGAGGTTTCATCTCCATAAAAGTTCACGCCATCATAGTTAGGATCGCTATTTCTGTCTCCAGGAATTTTAAATCCATTGGGAGTGATTTGGGTACGAGAATAGTTTTCACCCTGATTGGCTAACCAATCTTGTGCCTGCACAAATTGAGCGTTCATTTTGAACGCAAATTTTTCAGATATTTTCTTAGCCCAACGAACGCTCCAATCATAAAAAGCTGCAGTAGGACGTTGATAGCTATCAACGTGATTCATCCCTTGCTTGATTTGGAAACTTAGTCCCTGATATTTAAAAGGATTTTTACTGTTGATGAGTACGGTACCATTCATACCACCCGGACCATACAAAGCAGAAGACGCACCGGGAAGTAATTCCATATTTTCAACATCCAACTCACTTAAACCGATTACGTTACCAACAGAAAAGTTCAAGCCGGGAGCTTGGTTATCCATTCCATCTACGATCTGGTTTAAACGGGTGTTACCACTGCTGTTAAAACCACGTGTACCCACACTTCTGAAAGTAAGACTCGCAGCTACTACGTCAACACCTTTCAAATTGGTCAACATATCGTAGTAGTTAGACTGTGGAGTGCTTCGGATTGCTGCGGTACTGATTCTTTCAATAGAAACAGGTGATTCTAAAATACGCTCCGGAACTCTTGATGCGGCTACTACTACTTCATCTCCTAATGTAAAAGATGGAGTTAAATCTACAGATACCACGTCATTACTGCCTTTAACAGCCACTTCTTTACTTGCATAACCAACAGAAGAGATCACCAAAGTAAACGGCGGTTTCTGAACGGTAGTAAAACGGAAATTACCTTTATCATCTGTAAAGGTTCCTACTGTTCCTCCTTTAATAGTAACGGAGACAGCGGAAAGCCCTTCCTTGGAGCTTGCATTTTTTACACTACCGGAAACGGTAGTTGTCTGTTGCGCCATAACAGGGATAGTAATGGCAGCAGCCAAACCCACAAACAGACATTTACTGTAGAATCTTCTCATATTAGCAAGATTTAGTTATTATAAGGCAAAATAGCAATTGTTAGTTTTATCTTAAAATTTAATTTCTCCACAAAATCAATGGTTTGTTAAGAAAAACGAATGTCAACGGGCTTTATTATTCCGGGTACTGGCTAATTTTACATCATGAAAAGCCTTCAGTTCCCTAAGCAAACAAATGTTTACCATGGAAAAGTAAGAGATGTATACAGCATTGGGCAGGATTGGCTGGTAATGGTAGCCAGTAACCGCATATCTGCTTTTGATGTAATATTACCCAAACCCATTCCTTACAAAGGACAGGTTTTAAATCAGATCGCTGCTTTCATGTTGGAAGCTACCAAAGATATTTGTCCGAATTGGCTAGTAGCCGTTCCTGCGGCCAATGTTTCTATCGGGAAAAAATGTACCCCCTTTAAAATTGAAATGGTAGTTAGGGGCAATGTGGTTGGACATGCCTGGCGTACCTATTATGCCGGACAAAGAACACTTTGTGGCGTTACAATGCCGGAGGGGTTGAGGGAAAATGATTTTTTTCCTACCCCCCTTATTACCCCTTCTACCAAAGCTGCTGAAGGACATGATGAAGACATTTCAAAAGAAGAAATCATTCGTCAGGGATTGGTGAGTGCTGAAGACTGGGAAGTTCTGGAAACTTATGCCTTACAGTTGTTTGCAAGAGGTAAAGAAATTGCTGCCAGACAAGGATTGATATTGGCGGATACGAAATATGAGTTTGGTAAAATCGATGATACCATCTATCTCATGGATGAAATACATACGCCCGATTCTTCCCGCTATTTCTATGCTGATGGATTTGAAGCGAGACAAGCAACGGGTGAAAAACAAAAACAACTGAGTAAAGAATTTGTGAGGGAGTGGCTTATCGCCAATAATTTCATGGGTAAGGAAGGCCAATCTGTTCCTGACATGTCTGATGAATGGATCGATACCATCAGCAAAAGATATATTGAACTCTTTGAAAAAGTTACGGGTGAAACATTCATCCCCCAACAACCTTCCGATGAAGAAATCGTAACGCTGGTAACAGCTTCATTGGAGAGGATTGGGGCTATGTGAGTCGTGAATTGGGAATTGTGAATGGTGAATGGTGAATGGTGAATAATTACTAATTAAGTTACCCTTGCATTGACAATTGACAATTCACAATTCACTACTCACCCAACCTCGGTCTCAACCGCACCCTGCTTTTATTGAAAATATTTTGTCCATTCTCCACCCCTTTTCTCAATGCTTTCTGGCGTTCAACCGGCATGTGTATGGTGTCTTTGCATCCCTGACTACAGCAACCTTCATAGGCTTCAGCACAGGCTTCACATTGTATGAAAAGAAGATGACAACCATTGTTTTTACAGTTGGTATGTGTATCCGCTGCTTTGCCACATTGGTGACATTTTGCAATGATATCTTCTGTAATACGCTCACCTAAACGATTGTCAAAAACAAAGTTTTTTCCAATGAATTTGCTTTCTAATCCGTTCTCTTTTGCTTGTCTTGCATAATTGATGATACCACCCTCCAGATGAAAGACATTCTTGAATCCTTTGTGCAACATATAGGCACTTGCTTTTTCACATCGAATTCCACCGGTACAATACATAATGATATTCTTATCTTCATTCCCCTTCATCATATCAACAGCCATCGGCAATTGATCTCTGAAAGTATCTGATGGAACTTCTTTCGCATTCACAAAATGTCCTACTTCATATTCGTAATGGTTACGCATATCGATCACAATCGTATCAGGCTGTTTCAGTAGTTCATTCATTTGTACTGCATCCACATAACGCCCTTTTCTTTCCATGCTGAATGAGGGTTCTTCAATACCATCCGCTACGATTTTTTCGCGCACTTTGATTTTTAATACCCAAAAACTTTTTCCATCATCATCTACAGCGATATTAAGTCGAAGTCCATGCAACGGTTCAA
The DNA here is from genome assembly GCA_016741945.1 of Chitinophagaceae bacterium. Classification (GTDB taxonomy): domain Bacteria; phylum Bacteroidota; class Bacteroidia; order Chitinophagales; family Chitinophagaceae; genus Sediminibacterium. The sequence continues at coordinate 32 of JACVCQ010000060.1, read as the reverse complement.
TACTGTACAAAAAACTACGGAAAGCATCCATA
>JACVCQ010000059.1 GCA_016741945.1 Chitinophagaceae bacterium | reverse complement strand
GTAGCAGCCATGTTCCCCGAAACGGGTGGACAGTATGTCTTCTTTCAAAAAATGTATGGTAATGGATTTGCATTTATTTATGGCTGGGCTGCATTTGCTGTTTTTAATACGGCAGGTAATGCCTCGATTGCCTATGTGTTCTCACAGTATACCGGATACCTCATTGAGCTACCTCGACTTAATACTACAACTGAACAATCTTTTAGCTTAGTTATTCCTTATATCGGAACTTTTTTTCCTTTGCAAAACTTGGGTGTTAAGATTTTGACCATTCTTGTGATCATCATATTTACTGCCATCAGTTATCGCAGCGTACAATATGGTGGAAGGGTACAAAGGGTGCTTACCGCTTTGAAAGCTGCTGCCATTATATTATTGATTGGTGGTATTTTTTTCTCAGGGAAAGGAAATGTATCCAATATTTTACAAAGCACAACACATGTGCCCACCGATTGGATGATGTTGAGTGCTTATATGGCTGCGTTGGCAGGAGCTTTCTGGGCTTATGATGGATGGAACAATATTTCTTTTGTAGCCGGTGAAATCAAAGAGCCGCAAAAAAATATTCCTCAAAGTTTATTCTTGGGATTGAGCTTTTGTATCATCGTTTATGTATTGGTGAACTTAGCTTTTGTATACCTGATGCCTGTTCAACAAATAGCTGCTTCCTCATTCATTGCTTCAGATGCCGCAAATATTGCCTGGGGAAGTATCGGTGGCGTGCTGATTACACTTATGGTAATGCTTTTTGTTTTGGGAACTACGAATGCCAATATCCTCGCCACATCAAGGGTAACATTTGCCATGGCTGATAACAATAAGTTATTTGCTTGGGCCGGTAAAGTACAACCTCGGTACAAGACACCGGGTAATGCACTTTGGCTCAATGCGGCATGGACTATTTGTTTGATCATCAGTGGTTCATTTGACATGCTTACAGATATTCTTATTTTTGTGAGCTGGTTTTTTTATGGTATGAGTGCTTTGGGTGTTTTTCTGTTGAGAAAAAAAATGAAAGAAGCACAAAGGGCCTATAAAGTATGGGGTTACCCCTTTGTACCGGCAGTATTTGTCATATTCACTGCTTTTTTTCTGGTCGTTACTTTGGTGAATGATATTAGTCATTATCAGCATGGACAAACGCAGGTCATTCATTCTGTTTTAGGGGTACTCATCACCTTAGTTGGACTCCCTGTTTATTATCTTTCGAGAAAAAAATAATAATCCAAGTGTCATAACCATAGACCATGGACTATTCACTATTTTCGCCACAAATCAATGCCAACATGGAAGCGGTGATACAAGGTATCCATACTCTTTTTACTTCTATAAAAAATCAAACTGCTGATCGTATTGAGAAATTACCTCAGAGTGGAAGCGATAGGGTGTATTTCAGAGTGTATGCAGGTAATGAAAGTAATATTGCTACTTATAATATCAATCAAAAGGAAACAAACACATTCATTCAGTTCAGCAGACATTTCAAGAAAGCCGGCCTGCCTGTCCCTGAAATATTGGGAGTGAATGAAGACAATACGATTTATATCCAAGAAGACTTAGGTACAGAATCTTTGTTGAATCAATTGGAAAAGCATGGGCATACTGATATACCGTATCAGTTGTTTCAGAAAAGCTTAGCGGCACTCGCACAAATTCAAATCAAAGGTGATAAAGGGCTTGACTACAATTGGTGTATCACAGCAAAGGAATTTGGTAAGCAAGCCATCTTGAGTGATCTCTTGTATTTCAAATATTATTTCCTCGATACACTTCAGCTTCCTTATGATAAACAGGCTATGCTGGATGATTTTGAAGCATTGAGTACTTACCTCACCCATACACAATACAAGTACTTTATGTTCCGTGATTTTCAGAGTAGAAATATCATTGTGAAAGATGGTGAAGTGAGTTTTATCGATTTTCAGGGTGGAATGAAAGGGGCCTTACAATATGATGTGGCATCTTTACTCTGGCAGGCGAAAGCAGAACTGAGCGAAGAGTGGAAGAACAGTTTGTTGGATTATTATATGGATCAGATTGATCAACTATTAAAAGAGCCCGTTGATCGAATCACATTTGTAAGTCAGTACAATGGTTATGTATTGATCCGCTTATTACAAGTCATGGGTGCTTATGGTTTTCGTGGATTGTTTGAACGAAAAGCACACTTTTTAGCCAGCATTCCTTTAGCATTACGTAACCTGAAATTTTTTATCGAACATAAGCGTATCGGAATCATCACGCCGGAATTTGATCGGGTATTGAAATTGGTAGTGGCTGATGAGATGATTGCACGTTTTGAACCACCGCAAGCCCATGAGCAAACACCATTGGTAATCCAGATCAGCAGTTTCAGTTATAAAAAAGGAATTCCTGCTGATGAAAGTGAAAATGGTGGTGGCTTTGTATTTGATATGCGTGGCATCTTGAATCCCGGCAGATTTGATGAGTATAAAAAATTAAGTGGATTGGATAAACCAGTGCAGGATTTTTTAGAACAACGTACTAAAATGAATGAATTCCTGAATAGTGTATGGGATCTGATTGATATCACGGTTGAAGACTATTTAAAGAGAGATTTCAAACACCTGATGATTAATTTCGGATGTACCGGTGGACAACATAGAAGCGTATATGCGGCAGAACAAACAGCTAGACACCTCAGGAATAAATACAAAGTGAAAGTACAATTACAACATACTAATCGAGAGAACTGGGTTAAATAGGTAGCTTATGAAAGCAATGATACTGGCAGCAGGACTAGGAACGCGTTTAAAACCTTGGACAGATCATCATCCCAAAGCATTGGCGGTGGTGAATGGGAAAAGTTTAGTGCAACGAAATATTGAATACCTGCAACAGTTTGGTATCAGTGATGTGCTTGTGAACGTACATCATTTTGCTGATCAAATCATAGATGCTGTAGAAAAAAATAATGGCTGGGGAAGTAAGGTTACTATTTCTGATGAAACAGATGAGGTATTAGAAACAGGCGGTGGCTTGAAAAAGGCAGCATGGTATTTTGAAGGAGCCTCTCCTTTTATTTTAATGAACGTAGATATACTTACATCTTTGGATCTGGGTACAATGATAGCTGCACATCAATCCTCCAAACCACTGGCTACACTTGCTATTAGTGAAAGAAAAACTTCACGTTATTTCTTGTTTGATAACCAACAAAATTTAAGAGGTTGGCGTAATGTGCAAACCGGTGAGGAGAAACCTGCTGGCATTTCAACAACAATTCCGGAATTAAAGCAGATGGCTTTTAGTGGCATTCATATCATTGATCCATCATTATTAACACTAATGGAGCGTGATGGGAAATTTTCAATGGTGGATGTTTATCTTGATCTGTCTGCAAGACATACTATTCTAGGATACGATCATACAGGTGCCGTTTTGGTAGATGTAGGTAAGCCGGAAAGCATTATTAAAGCAGAAGAAATCTTTCCTTAGTATGAATAAAACGAAGTTTGCTATAGTAGGGTGTGGACAGATTGCTAAAAAGCATTTGATCCAGATTGAAGCTATAGGAACTTTAGTAGCTGTTTGTGATTCTGATCCTGCTCGGATGACAGCATTGATCAATCAACCTGAAATCCTTTTTTTCTCCTCTCTTGAAAAATTATTGTCAGCAAGATTACCTATTGATGTCATTGTTATTTGTACTCCTAATGGATTACACGCCTCTCAGGCACAACTTTGTTTGAATGCAGGATATCATGTGCTAGTAGAAAAGCCACTTGCTTTAACCGAAAAAGATGCTTTAGCAACAATAGAAACAGCCATTCAATCAAAGCGATACCTGTTTACGGTTTTGCAAAATAGGTTCAATGATCCGGTAAAAGCTGTTTATCAGGCTATTCGAGACGGTAAGCTGGGGAATATATTTAGTGTTCAGGTAAGTTGTTTTTGGCATCGAGATGCTGATTATTACGAACATTCATGGCATGGGGATAAAACGCTAGATGGAGGAGTATTATTTACGCAGTTTAGTCATTTCATAGATTTACTACTTTGGTATTTTGGTGAAGTAAAAGAACTGTCTGTGATGATGCACAATGTAAATCATCCTCAAACATCATTACCTGAAGATGAAGGGGCTATATTGCTACGATTCGAAAAAGATATCATCGGTACAGTTCAGTTTACTACCAATGCCTATCAAAAAAATATGGAAGGTTCCATTACCATTATTGCAGAAAAGGGAACCATAAAGATTGGGGGAGCTTACTTGAATGAAATTGTGTACCAAGAAACAGAAAGCCTGATCAGCGCTGCGTCTGCGGATTCCCAAAAATCACTGGAGCAAGTATATCATTCAATGCTTTGTACCTTACAGTATGGAGAACCTTATTATGTTGATCCAAAAGAAAGTGTAAACACAATCGCTTTGATTGAGCGTATTTATAAAGCGGCAAATAATTAAGTATTCATCACACATGTCTTTTCAATCCATACAATCAACTATTCGTGATGTTACATTTGGTGACCATGTTACCATTGTAGAGCCCTGTAATCTATATGAATGCCAAATCGGAGATCATTGTTTTATTGGTCCCTTTGTTGAGATTCAAAAAGGAGTTATAGTTGGAAATCGTACCAAAGTACAATCACACAGTTTTATTTGTTCACTGGTAACCATCGGCCAAGATTGTTTTATTGGTCATGGTGTGATATTTGTAAATGATAAGTTTCAACAAGGGAAACCTGCTGGAGGAGATCCATCAAAATGGCAAAAGACAGTTGTGGGTAATCATGTAAGTATTGGCAGTAATGCCACTATTCTCCCCGTTACTATTTGTGATCATGTAGTAATTGGTGCAGGTGCCGTAGTTACAAAAGATATCACCGAACCAGGCGTATATGCCGGCAATCCAGCTGTTCGATTGAGCTAATAGCTTATGGTTCACAGCTTATAGCCAATCTCCTTACTATCTGCCATGAACCATAAGCTATGGACTATAAAGCTATACCTTCACATACCACTTCTTCTTATCCATCCAATAAACGATTACCCAATAAAATGCAATCATTATTAATGCATATAGGAGTGATCCATTTCTTAGGTCTTCAGAAATAGGTTTGCAAATATGATCCCAAAACCAAGAGAGAGGGGTGGTGGTTTCTTCTCCGTCTGCAAAACGGATCAATCCAAGTAATCGGGGCAAGAATCCACTCAATACAAAAATGAATAAAGGATTTTTCCCGAATACGTCAAAGAACTTACTCCATGCTCCTTTAATTTCTTTGAATTCAATGAGGTAGATCAATACGCTAATCGTAAGCATAGCAAGTCCTGTAGTATACAACACATAACTACTGGTCCATATTTTTTTGTTGATCGGGAAAACAAGATCCCAGCATAATCCCGCCACAATTAATACAACTGCCGCAATCATCAAATTGGCCAGCATTTCATAACTCTTTCCTTTTTGCTGAATGTATTGTCCAACCATAAAACCAAATACCACCTGAACAATAGAAGTTATTGTACTGGTAATACCTTCCGGATCAAAAGGAACACCCTCACCTTTGTACATATGTGCTTCACCTAAAACAGTCTTATCGATACCTGTCCCAAAATATCCTTCTAAACTAAATGGATCACCCGGCGTACCTAACCAAACAGTAATGAACCAATAAAGTAAGAGTAAAATACTGCTGAATACAAACGCGCCCTTTGTTTTACCATAAAATACGATGATAGACGCGAAGAAGTAACTAAGCGCAATACGTTGGAGTACGCCTAATATTCTAAGATTATCCAGACTTTTGATTACCAGGCGATCATCTTCCCATTTTACAAACGGACTCCAATGCAGGAGTAAACCGATTAAAAAGATCAATACAGTTCTTTTGATTACTTTTTTCCAAAAGGTAACGGGTCCGGCTTGTTCAAATCTAGGCATTACAAAAGCCATAGCATTACCTACTGCAAACAGAAAAAAGGGAAATACGAGGTCTGTAGGCGTACAACCGTGCCAAGGAGCATGTTCCAGTGGTCCATAGATATGCGACCAGCTTCCCGGGTTATTCACCAATATCATTAGGGCAACAGTAGCCCCACGAAAAACATCGAGAGAGTAATATCGTTGGTTCATAGCAGTTGTTTGGAAGCGAAAGATAATAAATACAGGAAATTCTTTGGTGAAATCAATAAACTTCAATTGTAAGTGAAATTTATGATAACCTAAAGCTAGGGTTACTGAATGATGTCCCTTCATTTACTTAATTTGCAGCCATTCAGTACAACATATAAGAGCAAAAAGATATTGATTACCGGAAGTGAGGGAATTATTGTTTCTCATGTGATCAGGTTATTTGTCATTAAATATCCTAATTATACCATTATTAATTTGGATGCTTTGACCTATGCTGGTAATCTGGAAAATCTAAAAGATGTGGAGCAACAAAAAAATTATCACTTTGTAAAAGGTAATATTTTAGATGCCATATTTCTTGATCAGATTTTTCAGCAACAACAAATCACAGACGTGATTCATCTAGCAGCCGAATCACATGTAGATCGCTCTATATTGTCACCGTTGGACTTTGTTTACACTAATATCATTGGTACTGTAAACCTGTTGAATACTGCAAAAAAGTATTGGGGAGGAAATAAGGGGCAGCATTTGTTTTATCATATTTCTACGGATGAAGTATTTGGTAGTTTAGGTGATACAGGATTTTTTACAGAAACTACAGCCTATGACCCACGGTCACCTTATTCTGCGAGTAAAGCTTCATCTGATCATTTTGTAAGGGCTTACCATGAAACTTATCATTTACCTGCTATTGTTTCAAATTGCTCTAATAATTATGGGCCCAATCATTTTCCCGAAAAATTAATTCCATTATTCATACATAATATCATTGAAAAAAAACCACTGCCTGTATATGGCGATGGATTGTATACTCGTGATTGGTTGTATGTTAAAGACCATGCAAGCGCCATTGATACCATTTTCCATCATGGCAAAGTGGGTGAAACCTATAATATTGGAGGATTTAATGAGTGGAAGAATATTGATCTGGTTAAATTACTGTGTGCATTGATGGATCAGAAATTGGGAAGAACAAAAGGTGAAAGTGAACAACTGATTACTTATGTGAAAGACAGACCCGGCCATGACAGAAGGTATGCTATTGATGCGAGTAAGATCAAAGAACAATTCGGATGGGAGCCTAGTGTAACATTTGAAGAAGGCTTATCTGAAACCATTGATTGGTATTTAGATAATACAGAATGGTTAAAGCATGTTACTACGGGCGCCTATCAACAGTATTACGAATCTATGTACAGTAACCGCGATATATGAGAATAGAGAAAACACCTTTAGCAGATTGTTATATTATACATGATACCATATATGGTGATCATCGTGGTTATTTTTTTGAGAGCTTTAATCGAAAAACGTTTTTTTCAGAGACAGGTATGTATATTGATTTTGTACAAGACAATCAGTCTAAGTCTCAACGAGGTGTTTTACGTGGACTTCATTTTCAAGAAGGTGAATATGCACAAGCTAAGCTGGTGAGGGTTTTGCAAGGAGCAGTTTTGGATGTTGTTGTGGATCTTAGAAAAAATGCTCCGAGTTATGGGAAATCATTCGTGATGGAGTTAACAGAAGATAATCATCAACAACTTTTTGTACCCAAGGGTTTTGCACATGGATTTGTAGTGTTGAGTGAAACAGCAGTCTTTTTTTATAAGTGTGATAATTATTATAATAAAGCATCAGAAAGGGGAATTATTTTTAACGACAAAGACTTAGCAATCGATTGGCAGTTGCCTGATACAGATTTGATATTATCTGATAAAGATCGGGTTCTACCTACTTTTCAGGAAGTAGCAAGCTCATTAAACTTTTAAAGTATGAAAGGTATTATTCTTGCAGGTGGTTCAGGAACCAGACTGTACCCGATCACAAAGGGTATCAGTAAACAGTTGATGCCGATTTACGATAAACCTATGATTTATTATCCGCTCTCAATTTTAATGTTAGCGGGTATTAGGGAAATATTAATTATTACTACCCCCGAAGACAGCGATCAGTTTAAAAGATTATTGGGAGATGGAAAAGAATTGGGATGTGATTTTCAATATGCAGTACAACCCCAACCCAATGGCTTGGCACAAGCATTCCTCATTGGCGAGTCATTTATAGGAAATGATAAAGTAGCATTGATTTTGGGTGACAATATTTTTTATGGATCCGGATTCAGTAAACTCGTGCAATCTTTCCAGCATATAGAAGGTGCAGCAGTATTTGCCTATGAAGTCAATGATCCCGAACGCTATGGAGTTGTAGAGTTCGATACCAATAAAAATGTAATTTCTATTGAGGAAAAGCCCATCCAGCCTAAATCCAATTATGCGGTACCCGGACTTTATTTCTACGATAATTCAGTGGTGCAAATTGCAAAATCAATTCAACCTTCAAGTAGGGGTGAGTATGAAATCACGGCGGTGAACAATGCATACTTGCAACAAGGAAAGTTAAAAGTGGGTATCATGAATAGGGGAACAGCTTGGTTGGATACAGGCACTTTTGATTCGCTAAGTGATGCCAGTGAATTTGTACGTGTAATAGAAAAAAGGCAAAGCCAAAAGATCGGTTGTATTGAAGAGGTAGCCTGGCGAATGGGCTATATCAATCAAGATCAACTACGTAAACTGGCGCAACAATATGCGAAAAGCGGTTATGGAACCTATTTAATGAACCTGAAATAACTTTTAACATACGCTTTGTGGAGCTCCGGAACAATTTGGTTATCAATAAATTCAACATTTTTTTGATTAAGTTTTAATCTTTTCTTTTTAAACAAAACAGCCTCCCACCTGTTTATTATGGTATGGACGCTTTTACCATTAAAGATTTAGAGAACCTGACCGGTATCAAAGCCCACACGATCAGGATTTGGGAGCAACGTTATGGATTTTTAAATCCACAGCGTACGCAAACTAATATTCGGTATTACAGCAATAGCGAATTAAAGACAGTATTGAATATCGCCTTGTTGAACAAATATGGGTACAAGATTTCCCATATTGATCGCATGTCGCCAATTGAAATGAAGGAAAAAATTCTTTCATTGACCCAGGCACAAGCACAACAAGAGCGTATTGTCAATGACTTGATTCATTGTATGGTGGATTTGAGAATGGAAGATTTCGAAACTGTTCTCGACAATTATATTATGGCAAGAGGGGTGGAAAGAACCATTACCCAAATCATCTTTCCTTTCTTGGAAAGAATTGGTATGCTTTGGCTAACGAATCATGCGATTCTTGCACAAGAACATTTGGTGACCAATATTATCCGACAAAAGTTAATTATTGGTATCGAAGGCGTGAGCAGTCATCTATCGCTTAATAAAACCACTTTATTGTTCCTGCCGGAAGGAGAACACCATGAGTTGGGCCTTCTCTTTATGTATTTTCTGTTGAAGAGCAGGGGTGTAAAAGTGTACTACTTAGGCTCCAATGTTCATTGAAGGATGTAGAATATGTGGTGAACCTTAAGAAACCAGATTTTCTATATTTACATCTCAATTCAGTAGCAAATAATTTCAACTTTGGAAAATTTTTGATCAATGC
>JACVCQ010000058.1 GCA_016741945.1 Chitinophagaceae bacterium | reverse complement strand
AGCTACAGCCGCACTCATTGTAGAAGGTTGTATTATGATGCGGAAATGCCACTTGAATACTTGTCCTGTAGGTGTTGCCACACAAGACCCTCAATTAAGAAAACGGTTTGCTGGAGATCCTGATCATGTTGTCAACTTCTTTAAGTTTATTACACAAGAGCTACGCGAAATCATGGCAGAACTGGGTTATAGAACTGTAAATGAAATGGTAGGACAAGCAGATGCTTTAGAAATGAGAGAGGGTATTACCCACTGGAAATACGATAAACTAGATCTATCAGCTGTTCTTTTCAAAGAGCCTGAGTCATTGTACACAGGATTGTATCAACAGGAAGAACAGGATCATGGACTGAGCAATGTACTGGATTGGAAATTATTAGCATTAGCAAAACCAGCTATTGATCAAAAAGAAAAAGTATGTGCAAGTGTTCTGATAAAAAATACAGACAGAACGGTAGGCACTATTCTTTCGAATGAGATCACAAAAAAATATCGAGCAGCTGGACTACCGGATGATACTATTCATTTTAGTTTCCAAGGAACGGCCGGACAGAGTTTTGGTGCATTCAATACGAAGGGCATTACATTAGAACTCGAAGGAGATGCCAATGATTATTTTGGCAAAGGATTGAGTGGTGCTACCCTGATTGTTTATCCGGCAAAGGGTTCTGCTTTTATTCCGGAAGAAAACATCATCATTGGTAATGTGGCTTTATATGGGGCTACTTCCGGGAAAGCATTCATTAGAGGAAAGGCAGGTGAACGATTCGCCGTGAGAAATTCAGGAGCAGAGGTAGTAGTGGAAGGCGTAGGAGATCATGGTTGTGAATACATGACAGGTGGCAAAGCCATTATATTGGGCAGCACAGGAAGAAATTTCGCAGCAGGCATGAGCGGTGGTATTGCCTATATCTATGATGTAGAAGGATCTTTCGCTGAAAAATGCAACATGGAAATGGTGGCATTAGATCCTTTGGACACAGCAGATATTGTATATCTCAAAGAGATGATTACAAAACACCACAGTTATACCGATAGTACAGTCGCCAAGTTTATATTGAATGATTTCGATCACCAACTCAAAAACTTCGTGAAAGTATTTCCCGGTGATTATAAAAAAGCATTGCAAAAGAAAGCAACGGTAACACAAGGATACTAAACCATTCAAGCATTTTTATGGGAAAAACAACTGGCTTTATAGAATTTGACCGGATCCATCCTTCCAAGCGATCAGCAAAAGAAAGAATCAGCGATTATAAAGAATTTGTGGAAAGAATGACGGATGATCAATTGAATCAACAATCTGCTCGCTGTATGAACTGTGGCGTTCCGTTTTGTCACAGTGGTTGTCCATTAGGCAATATCATTCCTGAATTCAATGATGCCGTCTATCGACAAAACTGGCATGAAGCTTATGATCTACTCAGTGCCACGAATAATTTCCCTGAATTCACCGGGCGTATTTGTCCGGCCCCTTGCGAGAGCGCCTGTGTATTAGGTATTAACCAAAACCCAGTAGCAATTGAAGAGATAGAGAAACATATCATTGAAACTGCTTTTGAAAAAGGATTTGTACAACCCAGAAAACCCAATCTAAGAACTGGGAAGAAAATAGCGGTAGTAGGTTCCGGTCCTGCCGGCTTAGCAGCAGCTGCTCAATTGAATTATGCCGGTCATCAGGTAACAGTATTTGAAAGGGATGCCTATGCGGGTGGACTATTGCGTTATGGAATTCCTGATTTTAAATTAGAAAAATGGGTAGTAGAGAGAAGAATTGCATTGTTAGCAGAAGAGGGTATTGTTTTTAAGTGTAACGCACATGTGGGTGTTGATATTAGTATCAATGATCTTTTACGAGAATACCAAGCCATTGTTTTAGCGGGAGGATCTACGATACCAAGAGACTTAGATATTCCGGGTCGGGAATTGAAAGGCGTTCATTTTGCGATGGATTTTTTGAAACAGCAAAATCAACGGGTTTCAAATGAGACCATTACAACAGCGGATTTATTGGCTACGAATCGACATGTAGTAGTCATTGGTGGAGGAGATACCGGAAGCGATTGTGTGGGTACTTCCAACAGACAAGGTGCATTATCTGTTACACAACTAGAGTTAATGCCCAAACCACCCGAAAAAAGAACTGCTGCCATGCCATGGCCTACCTACCCTATGACACTAAAAACAACCTCATCGCATGAAGAAGGTGCAGATAGACATGTGGCGGTTATAACAAAAGCATTTAAGGGAGATGAGCGGGGGCATCTTCAATCTTTAGTAATAGCAGATCTGCAATGGAAGGCATCTACCGATACAAAATCGGCAGGATTTGAAGAGGTGCAGGGTACAGAAAGGGAAATACCTTGTACGCTTGCTCTTTTGGCCATGGGGTTTGTTCATCCACAGCATCATGGATTGATTGCCGAACTAGGTGTAGAGCTAGATGAAAGAGGCCATGTACGAGCGAATGAAAAATATTATCAGACCAGTATTCCCAAAGTATTTGCTGCTGGCGATATGCGAAGAGGGCAATCTTTGGTGGTATGGGCAATCAGCGAGGGGAGAGAATGTGCCCGACGGGTTGATCAGTACTTAATGGGTACTTCGGTACTGGAATCTAAAGACCAAAGCTACCTAATAAACACATAATTATTTTATTAATATTTTATTGTAAAAACCTTTCAAGCGCATTTGAAAGGTTTTTTTAGACCATAAATCTCTCAAAATGCGAATTTGATAGTATTATTTCCAAACCGAAAAACAAATATAAATTAATAAAATGTTAATATTTTATTTAAAATCTAATAAATAATTGAGTATTTTGGATTAAGATTATCAAATGCAAATAATCTTAATGTTAAATTTAAAACCCTAGTATGAAAAAAATGACCATTCAGAAGATCGCTCCTTTTGCAGCGTTGGTAGCTGTAGCATTGGCTGCATTATTCATTCCTTCTTTACCCAATTATGCTGATGAGGCCGGAGCCTATAGCGCAGCCGATATTACTTGGATATTAGTGGCCACCGCTCTGGTTTTTTTAATGACACCCGGATTAGCGTTTTTTTATGGTGGCATGGTTCATCGTAAAAATGTGATTTCTACAATGATTAAGAGTGTAGTAGCTACAGGTGTTGTCAGCATATTATGGGTAACCGTAGTATATAGCTTGTGTTTTGGTGAATCCATCGGCGGATTTATCGGCAATCCCTCTACACATTTATTTTTCAAAGGAATTAATTCAGGCGCCCCGTGGAGTTTGGCCCCTAGTATCCCCATTACATTATTCGCACTATTCCAATTGATGTTTGCCATCATTACACCGGGCTTGGTGGTAGGTGCAGTAGCAGAACGCATCAAATTCACCTCCTATATCGTCTTCATTGCATTATTCAGTTTATTAGTGTATGCTCCTATAGCCCATTGGACCTGGCATCCGGAAGGATTCCTGTTTAAAATGGGTACGCTTGATTTTGCAGGAGGTACGGTTGTACATATTTCAGCAGGCTGTGCAGCTTTAGCCGGTGCTATGGTATTAAAACGCAGACAAACACATGTTGATCAAAAAGAAATTCCCCCTGCAAACATTCCCTATGTTTTAATTGGCACAGGATTACTTTGGTTTGGCTGGTTTGGCTTCAATGCTGGCTCAGCACTAGGTGCTAATGCGCTGGCAGTTTCTGCTTTTGCCACTACCAATACTGCTGCCGCTGCTGCAGGATTATCTTGGATGTTTTTTGATGTATTAAGAGGTAAAAAACCTTCTGTACTCGGATTTTGTATCGGTGCTGTGGTTGGATTGGTAGCCATTACCCCCGGCGCAGGATTTGTAGCCATCCCTCAATCTATTTTCATTGGTGTGCTTTCTGCCATCATTTCCAATATTGCAGTATACTATAAATCCAAATCCAAATTGGATGATACATTGGATGTATTCCCTTGCCATGGTATCGGCGGCATAGTAGGTATGCTACTCACCGGTATTTTCGCCACTAAAACAGTAAACAGCGCTGGAGCCGATGGCTTATTTTATGGGAATGCCGCATTCTTCTTTACACAGGTAAAAGCTTTAGGAATAGTTGTAGCCTATAGCTTCGTAGTGTCTTTTGGCATTTTCAAATTCATCAATTTCATTCTACCGCTACGTGTTAGCTCTGAAGAAGAATTGCTGGGATTGGATGCTACCCAACACAATGAAAAATATGTTCAGGGAACACTATTGGTAGAAGAAAACGGATACCTGAAAGAAAGCATACTCGCCGATTAATATCATTCCCCATACTGCAATAGATGCTGACCCCATTGATTGCAGTATGTTCTTCATCGATTTGCTAAAGAAAATAAGGTACAGCCATATGATAAACCTCTGACCAGGTTTACCGACTGTACCTATTTGTTAATTATAAAACCAATGCAATGTTACGCAAAATTTTAACCCTTTCAACAGCAGTATGCGTCTGCCTTTCATTAAACGCACAATCAGACTCTTCCAAAAAAGCAACCACTGTTCTGTCGGGCTCCATCGATGCCTACTACCGTTACAGCTTTTCTGATGCCCCCACAAAAACCAACAACTTTACCAGCTTTACCAACTCCCAAAACTCTTTTGAGTTGGGTATGGCTTCCTTTCGAGTAGACCATTCCTTAGGAAAAGTGTCTGCTGTTGCAGATATTGGCTTTGGCAAAAGAGCACAGGAATTTTCCTACAATGATGCCGGCTCTCTCGCTGCCATCAAACAAATGTACCTGAGTTATGCTGTCACAGATCGATTCAAATTAACCATGGGTAAATGGGCGACCCATATTGGGTATGAACTAGTGGATGCATCCGGCAACAGGAACTACAGTATGTCGTATGGATTTTCCTATGGCCCCTTCTTCCATACAGGTGTGAAAGCAGATGTTTCACTGGGCGGAAAAACAGCCTTAATGGTTGGAGTGGCCAATCCAACCGATTATTCCACTACTACTACATCTGCCAAATATATTCTAGCACAAGTAAGTACCGCTACTAAAAATGATGCTGTAAAAGCTTACTTTAATTTTCAAGGTGGAAATGGCATCACGCAATACAATGTAGTGGTAACAGGCGCCCTTTCCAGTAAACTAGGAATCGCTTATGACGGAAGCCTGCAAAATATGTCCTCTGCCGGACAATCATCTAGTTGGAAAAGTCATGCTCTATACCTGAATTATGACCCCATTTCATCCTTGGGTTTTACATTGAGACAAGATTATTTTGATGACCGAGCTTTCTCTCCTATTGGTATTGGCGGTAAAATCTATGCTACTACTTTATCTGCCAACATTAAAAACCAAAACCTAACCATTATTCCGGAGTTTAGAATGGATAATTCAGCCAGTGAAGTATTCTTTAAAGGATCCGCAGGTACGGGAACAAAAAATACCATGGCATTTTTAATTGCAGCTGTCTATAAATTTTAAAATCCACCCTACATCACAAGAGAGGCTGTATCAAAAATTTGATACAGCCTCTCTTTATTCAAACCAATATCAAAGTGTTTATTTTACTTTTTACATTTTCTCATTGTTTTACTTTAGACTATGCACTATTGACCATAAGCTATGAAGCCTAAGCCTATCAAATAAATTTCAAGAAGCTTATTCTTCTTTCCGAATACCCTCTTTTTATTTATCCCATTATTTGCTTAAGTTCGGTAGATGAATACGCTGGTCAGACTGTTACAGTTCTTATACTGTGTGTAT
The DNA here is from genome assembly GCA_016741945.1 of Chitinophagaceae bacterium. Taxonomy (GTDB): domain Bacteria; phylum Bacteroidota; class Bacteroidia; order Chitinophagales; family Chitinophagaceae; genus Sediminibacterium. The sequence goes on along the minus strand of JACVCQ010000058.1, from coordinate 3,892 downwards.
GCTTTTATTCTTTTTGTCATCATCATGCTGGGGGTATTCCCATTTGTAATGCTATCGCTTCTATTTGGAAAACTTACAGGAGGCAATCTCATTTATAAATTGTGCATGATCTGGGCTAAAGTTTGGTATTTTTTGATTGGCATCGCTCATAAAGAAATTTATGAGTATCCTCATGACTCCACCAAACAATACATTTTTGTTGCCAACCATATTTCTTATATGGATATTCCACCACTGGTTTTAATAGCACACCAGCCTGTAAGAATATTGGGTAAATATGAAATGGTTAAAATTCCCGTATTTGGATGGATATACAGAGCTGCAGTAGTACTGGTAGACAGAAAAAATGCAGAAACCAGATCCAAAAGTGTTCGTGCCTTGAAATCAGCATTGAGACAAGGCATTTCCATTTTTATTTTCCCCGAAGGCACTTTCAATATGGGTACTACCCCATTGAAAGATTTTTTTGATGGCGCTTTTCGTATTGCCATAGAAACAGAAACACCTATTAAACCTGTTTTATTGGTTGACACATTGGAACGATTACACTACAACAGCATTTTTTCATTGACTCCGGGCAAAAGCAGGGTGATTTTTTTAGATGAAATTCCTGTACAAGGTTTAACCCTGAAAGACATCCCTTTTCTAAAAGAAAAAGTATACGATATTATGGATGAAGGTCTGCGCAGATATAGACAATACCCAACACCATAAGCCTTATTTTTGATCAAATTAGTTGTTGTGTACGCAGAAATCATCATACCACTTGCTTTACCGCTCAATTATACATGGGCCATTCCTCAGGCCTTACAAGAAAAGGTACAGCCGGGTATTCGGGTAGAAGTGATGTTGGGGAAAACTAAAAAGTATGCAGGTATCATCAAAAGGCTTCACCACAATAAGCCGGAAGCTTTCGATCCCAGAGATATCATCAATATTCTTGATCAAGAACCCATCGTTCATCCACAACAATTGCAATTGTGGGAATGGATGGCCAACTATTATGTGTGCAGTGAAGGAGAGATCATGCAAGCCGCTATTCCTGCCAATCTTAAATTATCAAGTGAAAGTATATTAATCTGGAATGAAGAACGTAGCATCGATTTTAGTGACTTATCCGATAGTGAATATATTGTTGCGGAAGCTTTGGAGTTAAAAAAAGAACTGCGACTGAATGAAGTACAAGACTTATTGGATGTAGCACATGTGTATCCCATCATCAAAAAACTCATTGATAAAGAAGTTTGTTATGTATGGGAAGAATTGAAAGAGAAATATAAAGAAAAGAAACAAACCTATATTACTTTACACCCTTCTTATACAAATGAAGAAAACCTTGCCGAGTTACTCAATGGCTGGACAAAAGCACCCAAACAAATGGAGTTATTATTGGCTTTCCTTCATTTACAACGAACAGAGGGTGAAGTATTACAACATGAATTACTAAAAAAATCAAATGCTACTGCAGCCCAACTCAAAGGTTTGATAGAGAAGGGTATTCTTTTATCTGAAAAAAGAAATAGTGACAGAATCTATTATGGTGCTCCTGAAGTAAATATTCATTTCACGCTGTCTCCTGCTCAGGAAAAAGCATTAGCAGCAATACAAACGCAGCTTACCGAAAAATCGGTTTGTTTGTTACATGGTGTTACTGCCAGTGGTAAAACACAGATCTATACAAAACTCATTGAAGAACAGATCAAGGAAGGCAAACAAGTATTATATATGTTGCCTGAGATTGCACTAACTGCGCAGATCATTAGAAGATTACAAGAATATTTTGGGGGATACATTGCTATTTATCACTCTAAATTCAATGCGAATGAACGAGTGGAAATCTGGAATAAAGTTAAAAACGGAGAGATAAAAATCATTCTTGGAGCTAGATCCTCTTTATTCCTACCATTCAAAGATCTTTCATTGATCATAGCCGATGAAGAACATGATGGATCATATAAACAACAAGATCCCGCACCGCGTTATCATGCAAGGGATGCCGCTATTTATTATGCTCATCTGTTTCAGGCCAAGGTTTTACTGGGAAGTGCTACCCCATCCATTGAAAGCTATTTTAACTGCCTGCAAAATAAATACGGACTTGTACAACTGACAGAACGTTTTGGAGATGCACAGCTACCAGACATCACATTGATCGATGTCAAAAAATTTCAACAGAAAGTTAAGCTGGCCTTTACCGAACCATTATTGGAAGGCATTCGGCAGTCACTGGATCAGAAAAAACAAGTAATACTCTTTCAAAACCGAAGAGGTTATGCCCCCTATCAGATTTGTAATACATGCGGTTGGATTCCGCAATGTAAAAACTGTGATGTAACACTTACTTATCATAAATTTCAGAATAAGCTGACCTGTCATTACTGTGGTACCCATTATCCGGTCATACAAACCTGTGCGGCTTGTGGGAGTCATGATTTCACACAGAAAAATTTTGGAACCGAACAAATAGAAGAATTATTAAACGAGTATTTTCCTGATGCCAGAGTTGCCAGAATGGATTATGACAGCGTAAGGGGGAAACATGATCATGATGCACTAATTAAACTATTTGAACAACAAAAACTGGATATTTTAGTAGGCACACAAATGGTGGTGAAAGGATTAGACTTTGATCATGTAAATCTCGTAGGTATTATTGATGCAGATGGTATACTCGGTTTTACAGATTTCAGGGTCAATGAAAAAGCGTATCAGTTAATGGAACAAGTAAGTGGCAGAGCCGGTAGAAAAGACCAATTGGGTAAGGTATTGATACAAGTAAGCAATACCCGGCATCCTGTACTCACATTTGTACAGCAACATCATTATGAAGCACTTTACCAATACGAAATAGAAAACAGAAAACAATTTGGATATCCTCCATTCAGCCGATTGATTCAACTTACATTTAAGCACAAGGAGAAGTATCTTGCTGAAGAAGCAGCCCATGTATTAATGCAAGGGATGGCTACCCATTTTTTAAAAGAGATGAGTGGACCGGCTCAACCGGTGGTTGACAGAATTAGAAACCAATATCTTTGGGAAGTGTTGATTAAATTGCCTAAAGATGTACAAAAGATTCAGCAGTGTAAGAGAGAGATTGTGCAGCAGATTGTCATCATACAATCCAATAAAAGGTATAAAGCAGTGAGGGTCATCATCAATACAGATCCTTTATAGCACGGAAAATCAATACTTATGTACCACGGAACGCAGTTTACACCGGATCGATCACTCAAAGCTTATAATAGTTTTGGACTAGATGTTCATGCTCGTCTATATGGATCATTCAACAGTATGGAAGCTCTTTTGGAAATGTTAGAACATTACAATGAACTCCCATATATGCCATTACTTATTTTGGGTGGAGGGAGTAATATTCTGTTTACCAGAGATGTTGATGGTTTGGTGTTGAAGAATGACTTAAAAGGATTTGAATTGATTGATGAGGATAAAGATTATTTCTATGTAAAAGCCATGGCAGGCGAAAACTGGCATGAGTTTGTGCTGTATTGTATAGAAAATGGATATGCAGGCCTCGAAAACCTGAGTTTAATTCCCGGTAGTGTTGGAGCATCTCCTATGCAAAATATCGGTGCTTATGGTGTGGAAATTAAAGATGTATTTCATTCATTGGAAGCCTGGCATATCAATGAAAAACACAAAGAAATTTTTTATCTCAAAGACTGCGAATTTGGTTATAGAGAAAGTGTATTTAAAGAAAAATATCGCAACCGGTTTATCATTACCAGTGTTACATACCGACTAAAAAAAGTTCCGGAATTTCACACTTCTTATGGCTCCATTAACGAGGAACTGGAAAAAATGCAAGTGAAAGAGCTAAGCATCAAAGCCATATCTGATGCAGTCATCCGCATCAGACAATCCAAATTAC
>JACVCQ010000057.1 GCA_016741945.1 Chitinophagaceae bacterium | reverse complement strand
TCATAGTACTGAAGCCATTGTTTATACCTGAATTCATTTTTTAACCATAAAATAGAACTACCTTTTTTAATCAACAATTTATCATTAACAAAATCAGCAGAAAACGAATTATTATCCATTAATTTCATTATTAAAATTCGAAAAAAAAATATATATATATTTTACCAAATAAAATCGATTATGAAATCACCCCTATCCATTCTCTCTGTCATTGTATTCTTTACCGCCTGTTCTTCTGATCAAAAGAGAGTAGTGGTATTTAGTAAAGGAACTGCTGAGATCAATACAGAAACCAAAACCATCAAAGCCACAGATGGTGCCGGACATGAAGACAAAGCGGTTGACTTTGTTGGAAAGAACATAGAACTCACATTGAATACCCCTTCCGGAGAAGCGAAAGTGACTTTAACAGAGAATGGTTACTATGTGGTGAATGTAAAGAATGATACCATCATTGGTAGTCAGGTGAATTATACCGATCCACAATTAGCCAATCAAGTGATTACACAAGAAGCACTCAAATTCAAGATCGACTCTTTAGAAAATTTGGTAGCTAATAAGAATGTAGGAAAAGCCAATCGCAATTTTTACATACTCCCCAACTCCGCTGTACACATTACTGACAATTTTGACGCCATTATCATCGGACCCTTCCATAAAATGCGATCTGCTGAAGGTAAAGACGGTAAAGCTCCTGAAGTATATCGCTTCTATAGCATCAAAGAAATCCGTGAAACCATTGCTAAGTTGCAAGGGATGACTGGAGGGGGGAAAACAGAAGAATAATGAATGATGAATATCGAATGTTGAAGTCAATTCTTACTTGGACATTCGATATTCATTATTTCTCTGTTCACCATTCCTCTGGCACCGGATCATAGCCATGACCACCTCCTGGTCTACATTTACTGATTCTTTTGATCGATAGCCATCCGCCTTTGAACAATCCATGTTTTTGTAAAGCTTCTACCGAATACTGCGAACAAGTTGGTGTAAATCTGCACTTGGGTCCGATATTCGGTGAGATGACATACTGATAAAACCTGATGAGCAGAATAAAAGGGTAGCTTAATATTTGAAGGAGGAGCTTCATGGATGTGAATGGTTAATGGCGAATAGTAAGTAGTAAGTGTGTTGTTTATGTGTTTATTTTTTTGATCAGTTTCTCTATTCCTTCTTTCATTTTTGCTCTGATCAGTGTATAGTCGGGTAATTCTTTGTCTAGGTAAAGAAAAAAAACTGAGATGTTTTTTGGTTGAGTTGCAAGTGCCTCATGCAGATTTTGTTTTTCCAATCGATACGCTTCCCGCAATAATCTTTTGATCCGATTTCTGTCTACTGCTTTTTTGAAATGTTTGGAGCTCACACCTACTCCTGCATGAACAGGAACAGAAGTATCCGTTCCATCTTTCTCAATAAAAAATACTTTGAGGGGGAATACGGAAAAGCTTTTACCGGTGGTAAAAATGGCTTGTAGTTCTGTTCTACTCTTGAGCTTTTCTTTTTTATGATAACCGAATGCCTTCATGTATGGGGTACTAAACTAAAAAAGTCCCGCCGTAAAGCGGGACTTTATATTTTCATCCTTTATTCCGATGGATCGGAACAAGATTTATTTTAATCCTTTCTCGCTTGAAACTGTGAGCTTCTTGCGGCCTTTCGCTCTGCGGCTAGCCAATACTTTACGGCCGTTAGCAGTTTGCATACGCTTGCGGAATCCGTGAACAGATTTACGGCGGCGCTTATGCGGTTGAAATGTACGTTTCATAATTACGTTTTTTTAACTAACCCTATAATTTTGTTTCATTTCATTACGGCAGTCACCATACTGCTGTCTGTGAAAGGACGGCAAAAGTAAGGAAAAGCGGTCAAAAATTGACAAAAATTCGCTTTATAAATTTTAAAGCATTGATTTTCAGTGATAAAAAAGCGTCTTTACAAAAGTTCCAGATGTGTAGACCGCAGTTTTTCTCCAAAAAATATACTGGCATGGTTATCAAAATCCGCTACAGAATCGGTGGTATAAAAAGTTTGGGTGCCCTGCTTCGAACAACGCTTTTCCATTTCCGGATGACGATGCAGGTATGCTTTCAAACTGGCTGCTACAATGGTCCCCTGGGATAAAACAGTGGTACCTGCCGGAGCAAAAGCCTGTATTTTTTCCATCAATAATGGATAATGCGTGCAAGCCAATAATAAAGTATCGATATCGGACGATTGCCGGAACAAACGATCTAAATGTTGTTGAATAAAATAATCAGCTCCCGGCTTATCATATTCATGATTCTCTACCAATGGAACCCACATCGGACAAGCTTCCTGATACACTTTTAAAGAAGGAAAGAATTTAGCGATCTCCATAGGATAACTTTCGCTGATCACTGTTCCCGTAGTTCCTAAAATACCCACAGAGCCTGACTTACTATATTGACCAATGACTTCCGTAGTAGGTCTGATAACACCCAATACTCGTTTCTTTGGATCGATCTTCGGTAGATCTTTTTGCTGAATAGTGCGCAATGCTTTTGCTGAAGCGGTATTACAAGCCAATACCACTAATTCACAACCCTGATCAAAAAACCACTGCACACCCTGCAATGTATACTGGTACACTGTATCAAAAGATCTTGGACCATAAGGTGCGCGCGCATTGTCGCCCATATAGAGATAATCATATTCGGGTAAGGTCTTAACCAATTCTTTGAGAATGGTGAGCCCACCATAACCACTATCAAAAATACCAATGGGTTGTTGTGCGGGAGACATATTACGAAGTTAATATCTATCGGCTCATGAATGGAATAAGAAATGAGCATAAAAAATCCCGTTCACTTGATGATGAACGGGATCCAATAGTATTCAACAAATTGAATTAGTTCTTCTTAGGTGCAGTAGTGGTTGGCTTTGCTCCTGTTGCAGCAGCAGGAACTGGTCCACCGGCTGCTTTCCATGCATCCATGATTTCTTTGCTCAATGGCAAATTCAATTTCAGGGCTACCCGAATGGTCAGATTATCCAAAATACTTGGTTGTACATACTGGGTCAATAATGCTTCTGATTTAAATACCCAGGTATACTTTTGTTCTGCAACTACTTGCTGTAAAGCATTGAACATTTGTTGTCTATAGGGTAGTAGCAAACGCTCCATTTTATCTTGTTGCATTTCCTGAGAATACTGTTGCCAATTAGCGATTTTATAATATAACCTGTTCAAATCGCTTTCTGCCATTTCTCTTGCTTTAGCAGGCATGGTAGCAGAATCTTTCTTATAGATGCTGTCTCTGCGTTTGTAATCCTGAACAGAGTAGGCATATTCAACATTGAGTGAATCCCTGAGATAGGTATTCATAACAGAATCCATTGTTTGTTCTAAACCGGGAAACAGGCTCAGTAGACTTTGCTCATCAAAGTGACCGATTTTAACCTGAGACTGGGCATTGTTGGAGAACAGTAAGCTAGCCACCGTCACACACACAAGTAATAATTGCTTCATTGTAGAGAGGATTTTGAGATATTTGTTTTGTTTTAGGCGTTTTATTTGATCCCCAATTCTTTAAGGATATCATCACTTTTATCCAGCTTGGGGTCGGCAAATATAACGGTAATTCCTTCACTTTTATCCAGTACGAAATCATAAGAACGGGCTAATGCCATTTTCTGAACCGCAGAATATACCCTGTCTTGAACCGGTTTAATCAGTCGCTGGCGTTCCTTAAACAGATCTCCTTCATAACCAAAACGCTTTTTCTGTAGGTCACGGATCTCTTTTTCACGCACAAACAACTCATCTTCCCGCTTTTTTCTTAACTCTTCGGTCAACATGAACTGTTCTGCTTCATAGTTCTTATACATTTTATCCAATACTGTCTGTTTATCATCTATTTCTTTCTGCCATTGCTCTCCAATCTCTTGTAGCTTTTTATCGGCATTTTTATACTCGGGTATTTTTTCGAGGATGTATTTGGTATCAATAATCGCATAACGTTGCTGCGATTGTGCCATAAAACTGACACTAATCAATAGAAGGCTAATGAGTAAGGTTTTTTTCATAAACTATTTTTTTGTTCAGGTTTCTATTCCGGTTCGAATCCTAGCATAAAGGTAAACCTTGCTGCATCTTTCAACGGACCGTTTGGAGTAAACCTATCCAATCCTATGCCATAATCAAATCCAAGCAATCCGAACATAGGTAGGAAGAAGCGCATACCCAATCCTACAGACCTACGAAGCTTGAAAGGGTTGTAATCTTTCATACTGTACCATCCATTTGCAGCCTCATAGAATGCAAGCCCATAAATGGTACTGCTCGGATTAAGGCTTAATGGATAACGCAGCTCCATGGTGTATTTGTTAAATATTGTAAAATATTGTCTGGCCTGCTGTTGATCTGGGTTCACTTTTGGATTAGAGTTATCATACACGGGATATCCACGGTGTGCAATAATGTCAAAGCCCAACAATGCAAACTGATTACTCAATCCTGCGTCACCCACCTGGAAGCGTTCAAATGGAGAGATCTGTAGCTCTTTATTGAATCTGCCAAGGAAACCAAATTTAGCAGAAGCTCTTAATACAAACTGCTTGTTTCTGTCTTCTCCGTGTGGTCGACCCAATGGCACAAACCATTCACCATTGAAGCGCCATTTATGGTATTCTACCCAACGATAAGGATTGGATTTATTTGAAATATTCGGGTTGATAAGTGAGTATGGCGGCGTTACTGCTAGACTCAGCATAAAATTTGAACCCGAACGAGGAAACAATGGCTGATCAACTGATGAACGCTGTAAGGCTACACGGAAGTTAAAGTTGTGTACATTACCATTATCGAATCCCGGCAGATTGATCGGGTCAATGGCATAGTTACTTAGTTTATAACGGGTAAAATTTAACCCTACAGACAACGAGAAAAAGTCATCCGGCCATTTCAACTGTTTTGCTAAACTAACGGTAGCGCCGGTCGTAGAAATAAAACTGCGATCTGCAAAATTAGGATCAAATATCCCTGTATTTGGATTGAAAGTTTGTCCAAATCGGGTGTTATAAATACTGAAAGTCAGTGCATTTCTTTTCTTTCCGCCTAACCAAGGTTCGGTAAATGAAAAGTTATAAGATCGGAAAGCCTTACCATTACTTTGTACGCGTAAACTGAGCTTTTGTCCGTCGCCCATTGGCAATGGATCCCAGGCAGATTTCTTCCAAATATTTCGAATGGAGAAGTTATTGAATGATACACCCAATGTACCTGTTAAACCAATAATTCCTCCCCATCCGGCACTCAGTTCCAATTGATCACTTGATTTTTCTTCTACACTGTAATTAATATCTACCGTACCATCTTCCGGATTAGGGATTGGATTGATACCGATTTTTTCCTGGTTAAAATAATTCAACTGCGCAATTTCACGCTGAGAACGAATCAAATCCGATCTGCTGAACTTTTCTCCTGGAATAGTTCTCAGTTCACGACGAATTACATGTTCTTTGGTTCTATCATTTCCACTGATACGAATATTCTTAATCGTTGCTTGTGGGCCTTCAATAATTCTGATTTCAAAATCAATGGTATCATTATATACAGCCGTTTCTACCGGTTCAGTGCGGAAAAAGAGGTATCCATCATCTTGATATAAACCACTGATATCCCCCCCATCAGGTGAAGCAGATTTACCTAATTTTTTGTTCAGTACATCCAGATTATAAATATCACCTTTACGAATACCAATGATGGCAGTGAGTATAGAATCTGAATATTTAGTATTGCCTCTCCAGGTAATGTTTCCGAAATAATATTTCCGACCCTCATTCATTTTGATATCAATGTTGAGATGACCGGCTTTGTTATAATAAACTGTGTCTTTCTCAATCACTGCATCTCTATGACCTAAAGAGTTATAATAATCCAATAAACTTTCTTTGTCTTCCTCAAATTTGAGGCTATTGAATTTGGCAGAAGATAGTTTGAAGCGGGCATAAGGATCCAATACTTTTTTGGTTTTACTCAATGTCAGGAATCCTTTATCACGCCAGTATTGTTCAAAGTCATATCGTTTTACAGTTACAATCTGGCCACTATCAAAGGAAGGATTCAGTGTAAGTCTGGACTTTTCTTTGGTACCTTTTAGTTGCTTTTTCAGCTTAGCGGCATCAACAGTATTTCCACCAAAATTAATATTGTTGATACGCACTTTAGGCCCTTTATTCACCACGAAATCGAGAATCAACGTATTATCAAAAGTAGAATCAGGTCTTTCATCAATACGTATTTTGGCGTTCTGGTATCCCTTTTCACCATAGAATTTCTTAATGGCCTCTATAGCAGAAATCTTCATGTTTTCAGTGATCACACGATTCCTTACAAGCCCGGTTTTACCGGTAAGGTCTTCAGATTCTCCTTTACGTACACCTTTGAAGAAGAAATTGGACAAACGCGGACGTTCAGTTACAGCTATTTCAATTTCAATTTCTTTGTCTACCAGTTTGGTAATATAAATTTCTACATCACTGAAATATTTTTGATCCCAGAGTTTCATGATGGCTTTAGAGAAAGCATCTCCACCCGGTATGGTTACTTCATCACCAATATTCATATTGGAAATAGAGATGAGCAGGTTCTCATCAAAAAATTTATTACCGGTCACTCGAATGGCTGATATCTTGTATTTTTTGGGAGTACGCTGATTGAAAATATTGATCAGATCCGCATCTACGGAAGTAATAACCGTATCCTTACTGGTATTTTCTTGTGCGTAAGTTCCTGTGCTTACCAGTGATGATACTAAAGCCAAGACTAAAAATTTGTACACTTTCTGCATCCGGATTCTGTTTGTTCTTCAACTGGCTGGACTTGAAACAGCAGTCTTTTCAATGGTTTTGGGTTATATAAACGGGGCAAATTAACGGGAATTATTAAAAGTCTTTGTTAAATCAACCTCCATCATGTGGGCTATTATTACAGCTTTGTTTAGGCCAATTGTTTTTCTTCCTGAATTTGTTGACCGGTTTTACCGAAACGTCTTTCTCTGGATTGAAAATCAATAAGGGCTTCATATAAATGCTCTTTGCGGAAATCAGGCCAGCGGGTATTGGTAAAATACAATTCCGCATAAGCCAACTGGTATAATAAAAAGTTACTAATTCGGTATTCTCCGCTGGTACGGATCATCAATTCCGGATCGGGGAACTCACTGGTAGCGAGGTATTGCTGGATGGTATCCTGATTGATATTTTCAGGATCAATTTTTCCGGCTTTTACATCCAACCCAATTTGTTTAACAGCATTGGTTAGCTCCCAACGAGAGCTGTAACTCAATGCCAGTATGAGATTCAGGCCAGTATTACCAGCTGTCATTTCCAGTGCTTCTTTTAATTCATTTCTGGCAAAATCAGGCAGCATACTCATATCACCAATCACATGTAATCGAATATTATTCTTATTCAAGGTAGGTACTTCTTTTCGGATAGCATCTACCAGTAAACCCATCAATCCTTCTACTTCTTGTACTGGTCTATCCCAATTTTCAGTACTGAATGCATACAAAGTCAAATAACCAATACCCAATTCAGCACTACCCTCTACAATATTCCTAACACTCTCCACACCATGGAAATGACCATAAAGCCTGTCCTGCCCCTTTTCTTTGGCCCAACGACCATTGCCATCCATGATTACGGCAATATGTTTAGGCAGCCGTTCTTTATTGATTTGTGTCATTAAGGTTTCCTGCATGTTCGTCCCTACGGTATTGAGGCTGCGAAATTAACAAAATCAGTGGGTTGCAGGGATTTAATTCCCATAAAAATCAGGAATAATCAAACCTTAAGCCAATGGTTCATTATTCTGTTACTTAGGGCTGGGGCATTTATAAGACTGTAAACTAAAGGAAATACCTACTTTAAAGCTGGCAAAAGCGTCTTTTTGCGGACTATTACCCCTTTGACGACCCTTAATACCGATAGAAGTCCCTGTTTCGTAGCTTCTGTCTTGTAATAGAAAGGCCGGAGAGGGAGATCCATCCGGTAATGGAGGAAAGGCATCCGGAGCATATTGTCCGCTCACATCATCTAAATAGTCGGTATTGGTAAAGCGGTAGGTCAATTCACCAAATACATTCATCCGCTCATTCAAAGCATATTTAAATCCTAGGGTAAAGGGAATACTAATGGCAATGGGGTTATAAGGTTGTAAATTAGGATACAGTGAACTACCCTGACCTTCAGTGCCCAAAGGACGAAGCATATATTTCTCCCCATTCAGAAATGCATAAGGATCATGGGAAAAAACGCCCAACCCAATACCCACATAAGGAGTATAGTGGTATCCCTTAAACCCGGGTTGGAAACGGAAAAAGTTAAAATCACCAGATACCGCGAGTTCCCATACATTACTGTTGAAACTCAGATTACGTCTGCGTTGTGCGGCATTATCACTATAAATATCAGAATAGCCCAACATAGCATATTCTGCTGTAAGTCTGACCCCGATATAGTTACTGATTTGCTTACGAAAGAAAAGACCCGCAGCTAATTTTGGCCGATTGATCTTAATATTTGGATTCAGATCACCAAAATAATGTGCAGTCCCAACTGATACACCTACTTCTCCTTGATGAACAAAACTTTCCATCAATTGAGCATATGTCTGTTGAAGACCCAATACCAATACTAATGATACGATTGCTTTTTTGAACATAGCGTTTGTGTCTTTACCCTTTGTAAAATAGCACCAAATTTTGTTACGATAAAAGTTAATTTAACGGCATTTGAGCTAGAACTATCACTACAAGACTCTTCTTTTGAGAAAGCAGCTGTAATCATGTAGATGAACTTTTTTACAAAAATGATGCCTGCACTGGCTTTTAATGGCGGTTTTAAAGAAAGTATTAATTTCTTTTATCTAAACCCCATGTAAGTTTGGTCCTCAGAGTTGATAAGAAGCTATTCTCATTTAAACGAACAAGATTTACAGAAAATTGCTCTTTTCGAACAGCCAGCTGAACAGATTTAGTGACAATCTCTCTGCGTGCATCCAATGCACAAATAAACATGTCTGCCCTACCTTCTACCTCAAATGAAATAATATTATTATCAGGAACAATAATAGATCGAACATTCAAATTGTGTGGGGCTACCGGTGTAATCACAAAACTGGCTGATTCAGGAAACAAAATCGGTCCATTACAGCTCATATTATAACCTGTTGATCCAGTGGGTGTAGCCACAATTAATCCATCAGCCCAATATGTATTTAGAAATTCACCATTCAAGTAGGTATGAATCTTAATCATGGGTGAAGTATCGCGCTTATGTATCGCAAATTCATTCAATGCAAAAGGAGCATCGCCAAACAAAGGTTCATTGGAGTCAAGATGTATCAACGTTCTTTTATCAACCACAAAAGTGCGATTAATGAGTGCATCAACAGCACTGGTTAACTCTTCTCGGCTAATACTGGCCAGAAAACCCAATCTGCCAAAATTGATACCTAATATGGGAATCCCATAATCATGCACCATGGTTACTGCATCTAACATAGTACCATCGCCACCCAAACTGATCAAACAATCAATTTCTTCATTCAGGTCTTGCGAACCATTAAACGGAATCATTTTTTCTGAAAGATGCCCTGGTATCTGCATGGTTTCAATCAACGGACGATAGATATAGACTTGTGTTTCATATCGGGCCAGCTCATCTAGTAATATCAAAATGGGATTTCCCATTTCAGCATCAAGCCCTCGGCTATAAATGGCAATTTTCATTGTTTTGCTTTGAGTGTTTGGGTGACATCCACCAATGGATACATCCAACCCTATCAATAGATCTTAAAACTCTCTTCTGGTCTGTAAATATAAGCCATTGCGACCCAGTTGGTTAAAGCTGTATTCAATTTTAAACAGAAAATCATAGATCGATACAATATCCAGTCC
>JACVCQ010000056.1:3897-9986 GCA_016741945.1 Chitinophagaceae bacterium | reverse complement strand
ATGAATTTTATGTTGCTTAATTTTTTCCAATTCCTGATATGCTCTATTATTTGCATGGTCATACATGGCCACTTTCATCAAGCTGCTAATAGTAGCATCTGTATGTGCTTCAAATAAATCTTTAAGAGATACAACGCCTTTAATATGATCAATATCTTTTTCACAAACAGGATATACAGAATGCATATTCTCCATGACTTCCCCCCTCACTTTAGCAACGGTATCATCTACTTCTAGCCAAATGATATCGCTTCTGTGGGTCATGAGTGAAGTAATATTCCGATCACTTAAATGGAAGACCCGTTCTATGATTTCCTGTTCTGCTTCCTCAATCGTACCCTGTTCTGTACCTTCACTGATGATGGCTTTGATTTCTTCTTCTGTCACCTGATTATCATTGGGCTTCATATTCAACAAACGAATGATAATATGCGAAGATTTACTCAATAGCCAGATAAATGGAAATGTAATCCAGGTTACCACTCGCATTGGACCTGCCACTGATTTTGCAATTCCTTCAGGATTACTTAGCCCAATTCTTTTAGGTACTAGTTCTCCTAATACAAGAGACAGGTAAGTAACTATAATCACAATGATGATGGTGGCAACAGTACTCGCATATTCACCAAAAGTACCATATTGAGAAAGCCAGTTTTTCAGAGGCTCTTTAAATGTATCCCCGGAATAAATACCGGTTAATACGCCTACCAGTGTAATCCCAATTTGTATGGTTGATAAGAAAGTGTCTGGATGATTGGCAAGATCTAAAGCTCTTTTTGCATCCGCATCACCTTTGGCAGCCTGCGCTTCCAGTCTGGCTTTTCTGGCTGATACCAATGCGATTTCTGCCATGGAAAAAAAACCATTCAGAATAATTAACCCGAGTATAATAAAAATTTCCGTCATGTTATTGTTTCTTATTTTTTTGTCCATCCAGATCTACCAGGACATAAGAAACGGTTTCTTTTGATCTTGTTTTTGGATTCAGAAAAGGTAAGGTCAACATACTTACCCCGAAATATTCTCCCTCAAATATAGTATTCAGGTTGGGAAAGCGCTCTTGAAGTGTGGAAACTGTTGATTTCTTTGTTAATACTACTTGATTAGCCTGCAAGGAATCGAGGTCTTTTTTCTCTTGAAAAATATGTTGTCCATAAAAATGCAATGCCCTGCTATTGTCAATTTCAAACATCACTACCTGGTCTTTATTCAGATCAGAACGATTGATAAAAGCAGCGGCAGTATTCCCCAGTTGGTATTGCAGCAATTGCGGATAAAATCCGGTTACCAATAAAAAGTTTACGCCTACTACGGTATACACTGCCCATTGAAAGACTGATGGTATAAATGCTATCGGACGAATAAATAAATAAAGTACCCCCAATAACCCCAAAACAGACAATATTTTCAATATTACAGAGGTCTCGTGGAAAGGCCACCAAGTTAGTATAACTGCCACAGTCCATAATAAGAGAAAAATAAAACCATGTACCCCTTTAAAAACCTGATTCAGGAACGATCTGCCTTTTTCAAATAATAGATGATGTAAAAAACGGGCTGATACAATAGCTGCCAGTGGTAATACTACAAAAATATAATGTGGCAATTGAGCTTGGCTTCTTGCCAAAATGCAGTAAGTGATGATAAAACCACCCGCACTGATACACTCTTGCTTACCTGTGAGCCTCCATTTTTGTTGAATCAATTGTTGGAAGACATAGATCAAGCCAGCTAAAAAGAAAAATATCCAAGGAAGAAAACTCCATAGCATATTTTCTAGGAGAAAAGTAAAATGATTCATTTCATTGTACACATTTTCACCTGTATATCTTCCAAAACTTTGTGTCCAATAATAAAAACGAAGACCGGAATCAATCGGTCTTCCATGAAATATCTTTCCCGGTTCTAGATCATACTGTTGATAGAGTCCGATACTCATGGGAATGAGCAATACAGCAACCACCAATATACCCATGATATATTCCCATCTGAAAAATTGTCTCCATTCTCTTCGCAAGGCAAAATGCGGAACAAAAGCAAATACGGGAATCATGAGTGCAATAGGGCCTTTGGTCATCATACCCAAGGCAACGGCTACAAAAGCTATGATGAAAGGTTTCCATTTTTGGGTCTCATACCATGTGGCCAGTTGCCATATACTCAATGTTACCCAACCCAATAACATGGTATCACAACGTACATCATGAGCAATCAAAAAAACAGCTTGAGAGCTTGCTAAAATTATAGCAGCCAACTGTGCAATGATTTTTTCGTAGTACAGTAATGTTAAACGATAGGTTGCATAAATAGCCACCAATAATAATAAAACCGAAGGGATACGATAGGCCCAGTCATAGACCCCAAATACTCGCATACTTTGAGAGGACAACCAAAATAACAAAGGGGGTTTATCTAAGTAGTCTTTACCTAAATCATAT
Source organism: Chitinophagaceae bacterium (assembly GCA_016741945.1). Classification (GTDB taxonomy): domain Bacteria; phylum Bacteroidota; class Bacteroidia; order Chitinophagales; family Chitinophagaceae; genus Sediminibacterium. The sequence goes on along the minus strand of JACVCQ010000056.1, from coordinate 7,548 downwards.
AATTTAAGATAGCTTCCGTTTTCCAGCATTTCTCTGCTCATAGAAGCATACTGGGCAGCATCAATGTCGATCACTGGAATATTCCACATGCTAATGATGTATACAGCCAGACAAGCTAGTAAGATTCCTTTGAATAATCGGTCATTCATGATGAAAGAGGTGTTTCATTGTGCAGTAAAGTAAGCGGACCTATTTTACGATTATAATAGCCAGCGGTTAAAGTACCGATACCAATACCCAGTAATGCGCCGAATAGGATATCAATCGGATAATGAACGCCTACATATATCTGCCCATAACTAATGCTTGCAGCCCATAGGAATAGTCCTTTACCCCATTTACCCAGCATGGGTTTGGTTGTTAAGAATACGAACATGGCGAATCCGAAATGATTGGTTGCATGAGAAGATGTAAAACTAAAACCTCCTGAGCAATGCTCTAATAACAACCGCATTTTGCCGTATAGCAATTCTTCGTTACATGGACGTACCCTGGCAAACCAGTTTTTAATCAGGGAACTGCTTACCTGATCTGTTAACGTAACATTAATGATGGCAAATAAGATCCAAGACCAGGCTTTTTTCCCAAAATTTACAAAAGCCCATACGATAAGGAACAAATAAAAGGGTACCCATAATTCAGAGTCTCTCCAAAGTGGGAATATTTTGTCGAGCCAAGGATTGGTAAATACTGTATTGATTTTCAAGAACAACCAGCTATCCCAATCAAGCAGGGTCTGCAACAGGCGTTGGAAAAAAGACTCTAAAAATAGGTGGTTAATCATGAGCGGATAAAGTTACAGTATGTGTCGTTAATAAACCTTTAACAAAATATCCAATGAAAAATATAGGAACCCATTTAAAAAATGATTAATTTAAAGTATGAAAAAGATACCGCTGCTTATACCGCTATTCTTTTCTTGTATTTCATCTTTTGCTCAGCAACCTGAAAAAAAAGTGAATGATGTAACAACCAGTTCGCATTTGAAAAAATTTCTAAAGATCAGTGAAAAAAAGAAGCAGGGTATTTTGTTAGAACCACTTACTGTAAAGGAATATCCCCAACAAATTACCTTATCAGATTCTTTAAAAAACAGGCTTTTAGGAAGACAACTAGTAAAAGGAGAATTGTATGCCGGATTAACAAATACGATGCCTGTTTGGTCTCCAGGCAGCGATTATGTTTTTAATATGCCCGGTACTTTCGCTTTTGATAAAAACCAAGTGCGCGTACACGTACCTCGATTTGTTACCGTAGTAAGGAATAAAAATGCCACAGCTTCTGAAATAAATAGTACGCTTAGCAAAACCAAAGAGTAACAAAACCTTAAGATTTCTTCGCTAGAATAATCATTCTGGGAGATTTACGTACATCATACCTGCCCAAATGGTAATCACCAAATACTTCCTGTACCTGCATGCCTTGGTAAGCCAGCATATCAGTAAAATCGCCTAATGAAAATTTCGCTACTCTTTCGGTATAAAGATGATGTGGTGTGGGGTGTGAAGGATCCGTAATCTGGATTTGTTTGAAAAAATGATCTTCATCATGCCACTTACTGATATGAAATAGCACTTCTCCAACTTGCATTATGGTTGATTTTTCTAAATGATCTTCTGCATAATGTACATTCAGGTAATCAATGATGAAGTGTCCACCATGTTGTAAACTTTGTGCTACTGTGCGTATGGCGCTATCATGCTCGCGACGGGTTCTGAAATAACCAAAGCTAGTAAAGAAGTTAAAAGCATAATCATAATAGTTCACCCAAAAAGGCAATCGCATATCATGCTGATAAAAATGCAAACTATCTGATTCTTGGTCTTTAGCTGAAACGATGGACGCTGCTGAAAGATCAATACCCGTTACGTCAAATCCCATATCAGCCAAGGCTTTGCTATGACGTCCCTTACCACAGGCAACATCCAGCATACGAGAGCCTGATTTGGGTTGCAGGTATTGAATCAACGTAGCCATAAAATCCATCGCCTCACGATCGTCCCTGTGCTGATACAATAAATGATAATATTGAGAATTAAACCAATCCTTAAACCACGCTTTATCCGGCATAAAAACACATTGATAGCGCAAAATTACATGAAGCAGCGCTACAAAAATTGAATTATGTTTGCAGCCGCAAAATATCAGGTAATATGGCACTTATCAAGAGCATTTCAGGGATCAGAGGAACGATAGGCGGTAAGCCGGGCGAGACACTGAGTCCATTAGACGTAGTTCGTTTTACTGCAGCTTATGGGACCTGGCTTTCTAAAAGAGCGAGCAACAACCAAAAAGTGGTGATTGGTCGCGATGGACGTATTAGTGGAGAGATGGTTCAACGTTTGGTGGTTAGCACTTTGAATGCCTTAGGACTAAATGTGATAGATCTTGGATTAAGTACCACCCCTACGGTGGAAATGGCAGTTGTGTTTGAAAAAGCGGCAGGTGGTATTATTCTCACTGCCAGTCACAATCCTAAAGAATGGAATGCCCTGAAATTATTGAATGAAAAAGGAGAATTCATTAGTGGAGAAGATGGCGCTGCGTTATTAGAAATGGCTGCGAAAGATGATTTTACCTTTGCTACTGTAGATAAGCTCGGTGGATATACGGTTAATGAAACAGCGCTACAACAACATATTGAAGCGGTATTGGCTTATCCTTTGGTGGACGTTGCTGCTATCAAAAAAGCAAAATTCAAGGTGGTGTTGGATGCCATCAACAGTACCGGAGCTATTGCTGTTCCTGCGCTATTAAAAGCCCTAGGCGTTAAAGATATTACAGTATTGAACAGTGAAGTGAACGGGAAATTCGCTCATAACCCAGAACCCTTACCGGAGCATTTGAGAGAACTTTGTAATGAAGTCAATAAACAAAAAGCAGATATCGGTATTGCTGTTGACCCTGATGTAGATCGTTTGTGCTTTGTTTGTGAAGATGGTTCTTTGTTTGGTGAAGAATATACCCTTGTGGCTGTCGCGGATTATGTATTAAAACACAAAAAAGGAAATACAGTTAGCAATATGTCTTCTACCCGTGCATTGAAAGATGTCACCATCAAACATGGTGGCACTTATACACCCAGTGCTGTTGGTGAAGTGAACGTAGTGAATAAAATGAAAGCCGTGAATGCTGTCATTGGAGGTGAAGGCAATGGTGGCATCATTGTTCCTGATCTGCATTATGGCAGGGATGCACTGATCGGCATTGCATTATTCCTATCACATATGGCTTTGGAAAAAAAATCAGCCAAACAATTGAGAAATAGTTATCCTGATTATTTCATAAGTAAAAATAAAATTGAGCTCACTGCCGGATTCGATCTCAAGAAAATATTCGAACACATCAAAAAGAAATACAAACAACACCCCATTAATACTGAAGACGGCTTAAAAATAGAATTCGAGAATGATTGGGTACACTTGCGTACCAGCAATACAGAGCCCATTATCCGTATCTACGCAGAAAGCAACTCCGAAACGGTTGCTGCGAATATTGCCAATAAACTGATTAAGGATATTCAGGAAGTGATGTGATGAAAAAGTGAAAGGTGAAAGGTGAAACGTGAAAAAATTGTCCCTTTCACCTTTCACTTTTCACTTTTGACTTTTGACTTCTCCCCTTTCGCTACCTTTGCCCCATGGAAAGAAT
>JACVCQ010000056.1:0-3887 GCA_016741945.1 Chitinophagaceae bacterium | reverse complement strand
CCGCACTAGACCCATTGGTATTAGAGGCCATGATGCCATATCTGACCAGTCAGTTTGGTAATCCGTCTTCCATTTACAGTTATGGAAGAGAAAGTAGATTGGCGATTGAGAATGCCCGTAAAACGGTTGCCAAAATATTGAATGCACATCCGGCGGAAATATTCTTTACCAGTGGCGGTACAGAAAGTAGTAATACAGCTATTACAGCTGCAGTTCGTGATCTGGGTTGTAAACATATCATCTCTTCAGTTATCGAACACCATGCTACTACTCATACGGTTGAATTTTTATACCATACCGGAGAAGCGGCATTAAGTTATGTAAAGCTGCTTCCTAACGGACATATAGATCTTGAAGATCTGGAACGCTTATTGGCAGAAAGTGAAGAGAAATGTTTGGTTACGCTGATGCATGCCAATAATGAAATTGGTAATATCATGGATATACATGCCGTTGGAGAACGTTGTAAATTGTATGGGGCTATTTTTCATAGTGATACCGTTCAAACAGTTGGACATTTCCCTTTTGATCTTCGTAATACCCCGGTTCATTTTATAACCGGTGCCAGTCATAAATTTCATGGTCCAAAAGGAGTGGGATTGCTGTATATCAATGAGAATGTAAAGATTAAGCCTTTTGTACATGGAGGTAGTCAGGAAAGAAATATGCGTGCCGGAACAGAAAATCTATATGGGATTGTGGGCTTTGCCAAAGCATTGGAATTGGCAACCACCCATTACGAACAAGACAGTACTTATATCAAAGGTCTGAAAGTGTATATGATGGAGCAATTGAAGAAACACATTAAAGGCATTGCTTTTAATGGTGATACTTTGGGCCGATCTTTATATACCGTATTGAGCGTTAGTTTTCCAAAAACAGAAAAAAGTGAGATGATTCTTTTTAACTTGGATATCAATAATATCTGCGCTAGTGGCGGTAGTGCCTGTACCAGTGGGGCCGATCAAGGTTCACATGTAATCAGGGCTATTAATAATAATCCCAATCAGGTGACTGTTCGCTTCTCTTTCTCTAAGCACAATACCAAAGATGAGATTGATCGTGTGGTAGAACAACTCAAAGAAATGATTTAAGGGGATTTCACATAAATATGTGATGTGGATGAACGGTTACATGCAGATGCAGCCTTAGTTTAGTTTTGCCTGTCAAGAAATAAATAAAATTATTCATGAAAAGACTTTTGCTTTTATTGGTATTCGCTGCCAGTATTCATACGAGCGTATCTGCGCAAAGAGACAACAATGATTTACCACTACCTCCAGCCAAAAATATATACGGGGAGATTGGAGGACCCGGTATTCTTTCCATCAACTATGACCAGCGTTTCAAAGGACAAAAAGGCCTTGGATTTCGTGTTGGAGCCGGGGGAATTGGCTTTTTAACTTCAGGGGTATTTGCGATACCTGTTGGACTTAATTATTTATCCGGTAGCAATGGACATTATCTTGAGCTTGGAGCAGGTGCTAGTGCCATCACTATTACAGATGGGGAAGATTTCTTCGAAAATAGTTCTTCTACCATTTTTGGCTATCTCAATTTCGGGTATCGTTACCAACCTGAGAAGAAAGGATTCACAGGCAGGGTATTTGTCTCCCCCTTGATCACAGGAGCAGGCGTCTTCCCATTTTATGGAGGTATCTCTTTCGGATTCAAATTCTAAAAAGAAAGAGGCTGTATCACAAATCTGAGACAGCCTCTTTCTTTTTATTATGGATCATGGACTACGTGCCATGAAGACAAAAAATCAAACATATCCCAGATTTAGGATTTCTGATTTGGTGACGAAAATTACATTGTTCACCATCAACTATGGTCTATTGGCCATGGACTATCGACCATAGCCTATAAACAATAAAATCTAACATCTGCTATCAGACATCAGCTATAATCCTCCTCTTCATCCGTTACATCAAAATTTATCTCTCCAAGGTTCATCATACTTCCAATAAGATCCTTAAACTCTATCCTACCTTCAATCGTCTTTTTACTGATTAGTGAGTAAGCCGCTAGTCCATGTAAGACAAATTCCATCAACAAAGCATTTTGTTCCTTACTGGCTTGAGGGAAATACTTTTTTACGAAAGCGTATAATCCATCAACTTGGTATAATGCATTGATACGGGCTTCATCTTTCATATCTGCCAATAGATCTACATGATTTCCACCATCAAACCAGCGAATAATAGATTTATAAGGATTCTCCGGTTCTTTTTCTTCCACTGATTTTTTCCCTGCACTTCTTTTTTTCTTGATCTGATCCGGATTCGGGAAGTATTGAACAAACTGTGAACGGATGGCTTTGTCTACCAGATTCAACGCTACCTGATAAGGTCCCTCCTGCTCTCCTTCATACACCAGTTCTATCTTTCCGGAGAGCGCCGGAATAAGACCACTCAGGTCACTGATCCAGATTTGGGTTTTCTTTTCTTGATGAATCAAAGCCCTTCTTTCTGCGCTGCTCACAGCATTTTCAAAAGCAGCAATGGTTAAACGGGCACTCACGCCACTTTTTTTATCTACATACTCATTGCTACGTGCTTCAAAAGCCACTTGCTCAATCAATCGTTTTACCAAATCACTGACTTCTACTTTTGAAGCCTGATCTGCCGGAATTTTTGCTTCCTGTTCCGTAATGGCCAGTGAATTTTCAATGGTTTTGGGATAGTGAGTCAGTATCTGACTTTGTATACGATCTTTTAAAGGTGTAACAATGCTGCCTCTATTCGTATAATCTTCCGGATTGGCCGTGAAGATGAATAAAATGTCCAATGGCATACGCAACTTAAATCCCCTGATCTGAATATCACCTTCTTGTAGAATATTGAATAATGCTACCTGTATTCTTGCTTGCAAATCCGGCAATTCATTGATCACAAAAATCCCTCTATTGCTTCTCGGAATAATCCCGTAGTGAATCACTTTCTCATCGGCAAAACTCAATTTTAAATTGGCTGCTTTGATGGGATCAATATCCCCGATTAAATCAGCAACACTTACATCCGGTGTAGCTAATTTTTCTCCATAACGCTCACTTCGATGCATCCATTTGATGGGTGTTTCATCTCCATGTTCTGCAATCAAATCTTTGGCAAATTTACTCATAGGTTGCAGCGGATCATCATTCACTTCTGAACCGGCAATAATGGGAATATACTCATCCAACAGATCTACCATTTGTCTGGCCATTCTTGTTTTGGCTTGTCCTCTTAATCCCAGAAAAAGCATATTGTGTCTACTCAAAATAGCTCGCTCTGTATCAGGAATCACAGTGTCTTCATATCCAATGATTCCTGCAAAAGGATTTTCTTTTTCTTGAATAGAACGAATTAGATTTTCCCTGACCTCATCTTTTACAGAACGTGATTGATAACCACTTTTCTTTAATTCACCTAGTGTGTTGATGTGCTGTATCTTCATTATATCTTATTCTTATTTGTGAAATGCTTTTTTTGAAGTCAATAATTTTGGATCTTTTTTAAACAAAGAGAAAGAAGAAAAGAGATTGCGCTGAGTCGCTCATTAATAGACAGTTCTTCTTTTTCCACTTTCGAAATCTTTAAAGATAAATGCTCCCAATTTATCTAGGCTGGCAAAAAATGCTTTACCATTGTTCATCTCAGTAAACTCTTGTACAAAGCTTTGCAGATAAGGATCTGAAGCAATCATAAAAGTCGTGATCGGTATCTTCAATTTTTTACATTGTGCTGCCAGATTGATACATCTGTTTACTACTTTTCTGTCTAACCCAAAACTATTCTTATAATACTTACCTCCGATCTTCAAACAAGTAGGTTTCCCATCTGTGATCATGAAGATTTGTTTGTTCGGATTTTTTCGTCTACGCAACAAATCCATTGCCAACTCTA
>JACVCQ010000055.1 GCA_016741945.1 Chitinophagaceae bacterium | reverse complement strand
GGCTAGTAAAAGTTTAGATAGCTTATCAGGTATTAATAATATAGATCAAATTAGAGATATCTGGTATCGTAATGCGTTACTAACCAATCATACTGTATCCATGTCTGGCGGAACAAAAGCATATAGCTTTTATGGTTCACTAGCGTATACAGGAAATCAATCCAATAGACCCGGAGAAACGAATAATACCTACAAATTAAATCTTAGACAAGATGTACAGGTAAACTCAGCAGTTCATCTGTATATGATCAGTGATCTGACGAATGCAGTGACTTCTGCCCAACGTACCATTAATATTGATAATCGGTTTTTACCCTATCAACTTTTTAAAGATGCAGCCGGTAACAATCTTTCAATGCCCTATGTGGGTTATTTGTCCGATTCTACACGTTTAGCCTATCAAAACAGGAGTCGGATTAGTCTGGATTATAATCCATTGGATGAATTCAACAATGGGTATACAAAAAGTAATGCCATTACCGCTAGAATCACAACCGGCATTACATTGAAACTTTTGAAAGGATTACGCTTTGAAGGCGTATATGGATACCTTAAAGGAGCCAATCGTACAACTAGTCTCGATTATGCCAATAGTTATCCTGTAAGAGTTGAAGCAGTCCAGTTTACTGTGGCGGCTACGCCTGCTGCAACACCTGTATATGCATTACCTGTTAATGGTGGTAAATACACAGTTACCAATACGAATCAGCAAAATTGGACGGTAAGAAATCAACTCATTTATGATCAAGCTTGGAAGGATCGTCAACACCAGTTGATTCTTCTCGCAGGTCAAGAAGCACAAAATCAGTTTAGTCTCAGTAATAGAAGTATTGTTCGTGGGTACAATGAATTACTACAAACTTATTCACCATTAGATTATGTTATGCTCGGATCTACCGGTGTGGCTACTCCTGTAATGGCTAATAATATCGGTAGGAGTATTTTATCATTTGATTTTTTTAATCAAAATGAATTGGAAACAAGATTTACTTCTTATTACGGTAATGCAGCGTATACTTTCAAAAGAAAATATTCCTTCAATGGAAGCATCAGAATAGATCAGAGTAATCTTTTTGGAATTGATAAGTCTGCGCAAAACAAACCGGTATGGAGCATTGGAACCAAATGGGTGATGAGTGATGAAGATTTTATGCGTGACATTCACTGGTTGAATAAACTGGCAGTCAGAGCTACTTATGGAATCACCGGAAACTCGCCATCGCCGGGAACCGGCTCTTCTTTTGATATCCTTTCTTCGCAGAATAGTGCTTTTTTACCCGGTGGGGTAGGACTTCGGTTATTGACACCCGGTAACCGAAATCTTACATGGGAGATGACGAAAACAATCAATATCGGATTCGATTTCTCTGTATTAAAAAATCGAATCAGTGGTACTATTGATTTATATAGTAAGAAAACCAGTGATCTGATAGGCGACCAAGCAGTTAACAACTTTACAGGGTTCACTACAATCATTGGTAATTTCGGAAATATGCAGAATAAAGGGATTGAGTTGAGTATACAATCAGTGAATATCAATAATAAAAACTTTGGATGGAATAGCTTTTTGACATTGGGTTTTAATAAAAACAGAGTAACACAAATCAATACAGTAGCACCTATTGTAACAGGTTTGCAAAAATTAAATCAACGTTTTTTCACTGGTCATCCTGCTTTTGTTGTTTTTGCGTATCAATTTGCGGGACTAGATACCTTGGGTGATCCGATGATTTATATCAATGATAAGCAAGCTACCAAACAAAGGAATATTTCATTGCCTTCTGATATTGCATTTAAAGGAACTTATCAGCCAGTATGGAGTGGTGGATTATCAAACTCATTCCGTTATAAGCAATTTGGATTGTCTGTAAATGCGATTTATAATCTGGGACATGTCATGCGTGATGATGTCGCTACTTTTTATTCTGATAACTTCACATTCGCCGGTAGACTGAGTAGGGGCCCTCTCAATTTCATGCAAGGAAATATGCATCCGGATTTTTTAAATCGTTGGATGTCAAAAGGAGATGAACAAAATACCAATATTCCTTCTTATGTAGGAAATCAGACGGTAAGTGTCACCAGACGTGATATTGATTATTATCGAAGAGCAGATCTGAATGTTTTAAATGCCTCTTTTATTAAAATCAGAGATATTACGCTTTCATATCATCTTGCTCAGAAAATAGCAAGAAAGGCCGGAATGGAGAGTGTTACATTTCGTGTTCAGTTATCCAACTTCATGCTATGGAAGGCCAATAAAGAAGGGATTGATCCTGAATTCCATGATGCCATAAGTGCAACAAGAACGACTCCATTGAATCAGAAAACCATGACCGTTGGAATGCACATTAACTTCTAAATCATCATTATGAAATCTTCTGTAAATATATTTTTTCGTACTGTCTGCTGTTCAATGATATTGTGTTTAATTACCGTATCCTGTAAGAAAGACTTTTTGGAAATTATTCCCAAAGGAAAACTCATTGCAACAACGGTATCCGATTATCATTTACTCCTAAGCAATCTTGATTTGATCAATCAATCAACAGATGCACAAGTATTAATGGGTGATGAAATGGCAGCGGTAGGCACTTACTTTTTAGGTGGGGCTGCTCGTACCCAACGATTGTTCCGTTGGGATGATGTGGTATATGAACCGGATCAGGATGCGATTGAAATGAATGTTCCCATGCGGAATATTTATGTCTTCAATAAGATTATATTGGAAGCGCCGAACGCAACAGATGGAACTGATTTGCAAAAAAAATCCATTGTTGCAGAAGCAAGAGCCGGACGTGCCTGGTCTAATTTTTTATTGATTAATTACTATGGAAAACCATATAACCCGGCAACAGCTGCAACTGATCCGGGGTATCCTATTGTTACGGAGGCTGATGTAACACAAACTCAATTTACCAGAGCCAGTGTTAAAGAAATGTATGATTTTATACTGGCAGATCTTATAGCTGCCATTCCGGATTTGCCTGCACAAACTACCCATCGTACCAGAATGTCAAGGGCAAGCGCAGAAGCAATTTTGGGGAAAGTGTATTTGTTTATGGGTAGGTATGCAGATGCATTGAAAGAATTGAATGCTAGTATTGCTGATTTGGCAACAGCTACTACTCCCGTGCGTTTGTATGACTACAATGTAAATTTTGCAACAGGGGGTATTTTTTTACCAATTGGAGCATTTGGTCCGGCTTACCCAACAACAGTAAATAATGAGGAGAACTTATATGCTAAACAGTTCAGCAATACTTGGAATTTTGTTAGTTCAGAATTGGTATTAACGCCGGCAACAATAGCATTGTATGGTAGCTCAGACCTGCGAAGAAGATTCATGTCTGCAACTCCTTATCCAAGTGGCAGTGCATTTCCTGCGGGCACTTTGCGAAAAACAGGACCCAATGCTACCCAGTTTGGTATGGTGCTTCCAGATGTGTATCTGATGCGTGCAGAGTGTAAAGCACAAACCGGTGATCTGGCAGGAGCGAAAGCAGATTTAGAAATCTTGCGTACCAAAAGAATGCCTGCTGCAGATGCCGTAGTTCCCGCATCCATTGCCAATGATCAGCAAGCATTGATACGTTATGTGTTGGATGAACGAATTCGTGAGTTCTCAGGACAAGGCTATCGATGGTTTGATATGCGTCGTCTTTCTGTGAATAGTAATCTCAATACAACTGTTCGCTATGAACATATTTTGTACAATGCGGATGGCACCATAACACGATTCACTTTAAAACCAGAACGTTTGGTTTTGCGTCTTCCGCAGAAAGTCATTGACCAAAATCCGGGTATGACCAATAATCCTTAAATCATCAATTCAACAATCATGAAAAAGATAATATTATTCGTACTGCTTTTCTGCAGTGCAGTATCAAGTTATGCTCAAAACGGATTTATTGTAAAAGTAAAACTCACCGACATGGATCGGTATAAACCAGTTCTCTTTTACTCAAACAGTGGAAAACTAATTACCGATTCCATTTCTATAGACGAAAATGGATACAAGGTTTTTAAAGGAAAAGTGGATGAACCGATAATTGCAAATTTGACTGTTCGAGCACACCCAATGCTTTCTGTTCGAATTGGTAATAATCGCGTTTCACCCGGACCATCATTGAATTTTGTTTTAAGTAATGATGAAATTGAAATCAATGGCGATGCAGCAACAGTATACATGGCTGCTGTAAAAGGAGGGAAAGCCAATGACGAATGGGCGGTGATCAAAGAAGAAACCGGTAAGTCAACACATGAATCATGGATGTTATTGCGAAAAATCTATGAAGAATACAAACAAGATAAAGATTCTACAAGACTGATCCAGGAAGCAAATAACCGAAGAATGGCGATAGCCAAGAAAACACAGGAAATCAATCATGATTTTGCCAATCAATATCCTTCTTCTTTTATGAGTATGTATCATCTCTCCATGATGTTGAATGTATTGACCCACGAAGAATTGGCACAAAGATTTGCGAAATTAGACGATACTTGGAAAAACGGAATCTATGGTAAGCGAGTGAAGGCAAAGCTTGAAGCTGTGAGTGCAACCGCAACGGGAAAAGAAGCAATAGATTTCAGTAAGAAAGATATGGATGGTAAATTCATTTCTCTATCTTCTTTAAAGGGCAAATATGTACTACTCGATTTTTGGGGTAGTTGGTGTGTACCCTGTAGGGTTAGTTTCCCTCACTTAAAAGAAGTGTATGCAAAGTATAAAGATAAAGGTCTCGAAATCGTAGGCATTGCACAAGAAACATCACAAAGTTTAGCTGAGAATAAAAAGAAATGGAAAGAAGCCATTCAGCAGGATAAAACACCATGGCTTCATGTACTCAACAACGAAGATGTAGATCAATTTGATATCGTGAAAGCCTATGGTGTATCAGCATTTCCGACTTCTGTCTTATTGGATAAAGAAGGTAAAGTGATCGTAAGATGGGTAGGCGCACAAAAAGAAGCGATGGATAAAAAATTGGCGGAACTCTTTGATCAGAATAAACAACAATAGAAAAAACGGCTGGCTGATCAAATTATTTCTGCCATGTAAAGTACTTGGCTAATGACATATAGTCGGTGGTTTTGTCATTGATTTGTATTACATACCTGGTTCATTTATACAGTAATATCCGATTATATGAGTTGGTTATAAAATCAACTATAAAAATAAAATAATGTCAACTATAATAAACCCAAAAACAAAAACAGTGATATATGCAGAAAGATGCAAACATCTTCATCAATTGGTGGGGAATACCCCCATGGTTCAGCTCTTTTATAAGTATAAAGGAACAGTGAGAAGTATTTTTGCGAAATGTGAGAACTATAATCTTACAGGAAGTATTAAAGACAGAATGGCGCTGTATATTCTTGAAAAAGCGTTTGCACATCAATCCATTCAACCCGGTGACAGAATTGTGGAAGCTACTAGTGGAAATACCGGTATCGCTTTTAGTGCTATTGGAAAATCGCTTGGACATCCGGTGACTATTATCATGCCTGACTGGCTGAGTAAGGAACGTATCAGTATTATGAAAAGTTTAGGGGCGGAAGTGATATTGGTCAGTAAACAACAGGGAGGCTTCTTAGGCAGTATCGCGTTAAGTCGTGAAATGGCAAGTAAGGATACTCGTATTTTTTTACCACAGCAGTTTGATAATAATTTTAATGCGGAAGCACATACGATAACAACGGCTCATGAGATATGGCAACAATTAGCATCGATAGGATTAAAACCATCCGCATTTGTTGCCGGTGTTGGTACGGGTGGAACCATTATGGGTGTGGGAAAATATTTGAAAGAGAAAGATGCTACTATTATGGTACATCCTTTAGAACCCAAAGAATCCCCTACATTATCCACCGGATTTAAAGTGGGTAGTCATCGTATACAAGGCATATCAGATGAATTCATTCCTTCTATTGTAGACCTAACCCAAATCAATGAAGTTGTGCAGGCATCAGATGGAGATTCCATTATTATGGCACAAAAAATCGCAACTCAATTGGGCTTGGCAGTAGGTATTTCCTCCGGTGCTAACCTGATAGGAGCGATACAGGTACAAGAAAAACTAGGGAGTGATGCAGTAGTAGTCACAGTTCTTAGTGATAGCAATAAGAAATATTTAAGTACTGATCTCATGCGTAAAGAACCTATACGATCTGATTATTTTTCTACCGAAGTGAATTTTTTAGAGTTTAGAACGATAGCGAGACTATCTTAGTCATTACAAGTTTTCCTTCTGAGCATTAACTTTTGGAAAGTTTCGAAACTTTCCAAGAGTTAGCATCGAGCTTCGGTCTTTCATATAAGATCAGGAAGGCAAATACACGCTCAATATCTTCCCAGCTCCTACATATTTATTCGTTTTAACAAGTTGATCTGTGATAGGGGAGCCAAAAGTGATGCCTACAGCTATGGCTAGCGTATCTGATGTATTTGTAAGTTCTTTTGTTGTTGTTTTATCGATGAGACTATTTGTTACAATAGGTAGCTCAATAGTACATTGTTGGGCCTCGATATTCTTTGTTCCGAATTGCCAATCACTATACCATGTTTTTTCTACTTGCCTGTATGAACCATCAAGCGAGGAGCCATATTTTTTATCGAAAAAGAATAGATCAGGAAGAGAGCCAAAAGTGATCACTATTCTCCAAGCAGCATAGTTGCCAATCGGAAGAAAATTAATACCATGAATGATCTCGGGTAATTGAATGTCTACACTTCTGTGTTCAGCATGAAACTGAACATTGATAGACCCACGTAATATAGATTCAAAACTGTTTTTCTTGTTCAATTGAAATCCTTCCAGTAGCGTACCAAATTTGCTGAATAGGATAGCACGTTCTCCTTTGGGGTGCATGAGATCACATGTTTGAATGTTTTTGGCTAGTGCTGTTAAGGAGCCTGATAAATTATAGTCAGCCACAGGGGCCATATGAACTAAAAAATCGCGCAAACTACTGGCAGCTTTAGCACAACCACCCCACTCAGCATTGAGTTCCCTTGTGCGCTCAAAAGATTTTGCTGTTTTAATTTTTTTCTTACTAGCACCGCCTTTCATGCGCAGAATTACCTTGTCGCTGTCTTTTCGGCGATAGGCACTGATATTACCCAAGCTACCACTGAATTCGGTGAGGTTTTTAAGGATGGCCATAGGTTGGTTGTAAAGTGGTTATCAATACCTCCATGTTAGCATGTAGGAGGCTTATTCATATCTAATATGAATACAATATATAAATTTAATTAATAAAATACAAATGTAATATGTATATAAGTTCATCTTAAAAAGATGGTCTTATAATGGGCTTATATAGGGCTTATATACAGTTTATATTGGTTTTATTCATGGTACAAGCATACTACTGATACAAAGGATCTATGGAGTGTCTTGTGCTGAAAAAACTTTCCTTCTCCGTAGGGTGTATACTCTACGGAGAAGGAAGAATTATTTAGATTTAGTCTGTTTGACAGTAAAATGATCAGTTACTTATCACTATTTTTATTAGTAAATGAGAAAAAAAAGAGGACTATTATTGTTTTTGTTGCTATTGGAGACATTGTGCGTTACTTATTTTATTAAAATTCCTGAGATAATACCCATTGCAAGTTTGCTTTACATGGTCAGCGGGTTAGCAATTGCTTTTTTTTTACTTTACTTCCCATCCTTACCGCCTAAAATTAAACTAAGTTGGTCTTCACTTAAAGTGGTAAATATTTATCAAGTTTCTTTGTTATTATTTGCTGCTTTCGTAATGTATCAATTGACCTTGGCTTGGATTATGACTTCCCCATTATCATATCTTGATGCTGATATGATTCCAATCATGCAAGTAATGTCACGTCGATTTCTGAATGGTGATTGGACATTAGTATATAAACCTATAAAGGAAATTTGGAATGGTATTCAGCCTATTTATTTACCGGGTATGTGGATGCCTTTTATTGTTTCTGAGCGACTAAGCTTTGACCCGCGTTGGGTAACCTCTTTCGCTGTGTTTCTCTCCTTTTCAATGGTTATATTAATATGGCAGAAACACTGGCAGAAAGTTTCGGGAGCCCTCATATTGTTTATATCTGGGATTTTGTGTTTATGGCTCTACACTGACCGCGGGCATAATTTTATTCGTCTATCTGAGGAGGGTATAGTCGTTTTTTACTACAGTTTGCTTGCACTCGCATTAATTTCAGAAAATTTTTTGTTGATTGGTGTTGCATCAGCATTATGTATGCTAAGCAGGTATACAATCGTAGGATGGTTGCCAGTTATACTTCTATACCTTCTATTTTTTCGCAGATCTAAGCGAGATATTTTATACTTTATCGTATCTTTTTCAGCGACAATATTATTACTTGTAATTATCCCTTTTGGAATCGAACCTATTCGCGTAGCCTTGCATCAGCCAGAGAAATATATTTTACATGCACAACGGATTTGGCAAGAGTCTCCAGAATTTTTTACCCAAAGTATGGGGTTGGCTAAATTTTTTGGTCCAAATCGAGTGGAGTTGCAGCACAATATTTTGATAACGCTGGCTTTTTTGGCACCTCTAATAATGCTTATGATTCTTTTTTTTCAAAAAATAAAGATGAACAAATATTTCTATAACATACCGCTATCGACTCTCAAACTTACCATTGTAATCGTATATAATTTTATTGATGTTCCATACCAGTATTTATTTTATACTTCCTCTTTTGTTAGCCTGATTGCAATTACTTGGGTAAGTTCGGAGGTCATGAATGGAAATAAGGTTGAATAATTAATTATTGTATATTTCTTCTCCGCAGCGTGTCCAAAATAAAAAGAAGTTCTCCGTCTCGTCTCCCGATCTCGCCTCAGGCGAGAGAGGGAGACGATGTGGGTAACCGCAACATCTAGTTAATCTTATAATCAATTATGCACTCATTTTAATTAATAAAAAATAAATAATTATGTCAACAGATGACGGTAGCAAACAAGGTGCTACATGGCCTTTACCAAAATTCAGATTTGAAGTTGATATAGGAACACAATTAAAAGGTGTTGCTTTTCAAGAAGTATCCGGGATGGATGCCGAAAACCAAGTTATTGAATATCGTAAGAGTAATAGTCCTCTTTTCTCAACCGTAAAAATGCCTGGTATTGTCAAATACGGAAACATTACTATGAAAAGAGGTGTATTTGCTAACGACAATACTTTTTGGGATTGGCACAACGAGATTAAGAAGAATATCATTAAAAGAAGAACGGTACTAATTAAATTACTTGATGAAAATGGGAAGGTAACTATGCAATGGCAACTGAATAATGCGTGGCCAACCAAGATCAGTAGTACTGACCTTAAGTCTGATGGTAATGAAGTTGTCGTGGATACCATAGAAATTGCATACGAACAATTGATTATTGCTAATGGTAAGTAGTGGTATACACCTTTAGGAAAGTTCCGAAACTTTCCTAAAGATTACTTCAAGGATTAGCATCAATAAAAAAGCCCCACATCACTGTGAGACTTTCGTTGCCCGATCTAAGTTACGATCGTTTCAATTTCGGAAGGATTTGGCGATAATTGCTGATGTTTCACTAATTGAAGGATTGTAAATCATTGGTTTATATAGGCATGTGAATTGGATTTTTTTCGAACCATAAAAAAATCAAGTTGTTTATCTAATGATTAAATACATAGAATTACAGGACGTATATTTCGAGTGAAAAAACGAAGAGTCAAATAGAATGATACCTAAGAAAAGTTGTAGTGACCGCAACGTCCCCTCGTACCTCGGGAAACGATACGGGGAAGCTGCATCTTTTGAAGATGAGGGTGTAGAGTCGATAAAGTACACGCTGCGTAGAAGGAAGCTAGTGTTTTATTAGCGTAATGCATAAGAAATAGGTTTATGTAAAAATCTAAAACCTTTTTGCTATTTTATGCTTGTACGCATAGTGTGTTTTCGAAAACCGAAAAAAATCATTGTAGAACCTGCGAATAATATAAAAGCTATAAGCAGTAGTAGCTGATTGATGTACGGTATTACAGTATAGGTCATTGCAAATAGACCTTGAAGCATAAGTACTAATTCATTTGATAGTATTCCTGCAATGAAGAATATTAAACCTTTACGCAATAAAGGTAGAGCGTTGA
>JACVCQ010000054.1 GCA_016741945.1 Chitinophagaceae bacterium | reverse complement strand
TAATTTTTCCCAAGGTTCCATGGTATAATTTGAGAAAAGTTAATCAGATGTAACAATGTTTATAAAAATATCAGATACACCAACATAGCAATCATCAAAACGGTAAACCAAAAAAGCATCCCTAAGACATTAGCGACTACTACCATGAATATATCGCCAAAACCTTTCAGTTTTAAAAATCCTTTATAAGCGTAACAGATATATATTACTTGAAATAACAGATTCGCTAATCCAATCCATAACTTGCTTTCTGGTGGTAAAACACCTAAAAGTGGTAGAAATAACAAACTACTGATCAACGATAAAAAACTGGTAAGTATAAGGTATGCAACTAAATGCTCTGCATAGTTGTAGCCTTTGCCTTTGAATACCAACCAAAAACCCAAAGCCATGAGTGGAGCTGTTATAAAGACAATCAGGTTCATTTTCTTTTCGAGCCACTCATTCAACTTAGCTTGCTTATCGGCCATAGTGGCCATGAATGCTTTTTTCTTCTCTGTTTTCGCTAACGCCATTTGTTCTTTATAAACAGATTCTGCACCCTGCATAGGATGAAAAATTGAACTCATGAAAACAGTTATACCTAATACCAAAAGCAAAAGTGTAAAAGGATTGAAATATTTCTTACGTTTTCCTTCTACAATATATTCTCTGAGTACTGTAGCCGGTCTCACTACCAAATCTCTTAATAAAATCAACGCCCCTTTATCGGTATGAGTAAAAGCATGAAAAAATTCATGTATGAGGTGTTTTAGATTGAAGCGATGTATGGCTGTTGATTGACCACAAAAAGGGCAATGCTTAAATGTGGGATCTAATGGCGACGAACAATTGGAACAATTCAGGGCAGTCATGTGTTATATTATAGAATTAAAAATATTTAAACTATTGGATTCACAGCTTATCAACCGGGTAAACAAAAGATGAATTTTCACGTTTGGTAGACTTACCTTTGCCGCGTTTAAAATTCTGCCTTTTGGGCGGTTATTTCTGTCTAACTACTTAAGTCTATCAATATTATGAATCTTTTTGAACAGCAGTCAGCCGAATTTCAAACAAGACATATCGGACCCAATCAAGCCGATACCGAGTCCATGCTCAAAACCATCGGTCTTTCTTCGATGGAAGAACTGATCAGCAAGACCATTCCGGACAGTATCCGTATTAAAAAGCCTTTGGGCATTCCTGCTGCTGTAAGTGAATTCACATATTTGACAGAACTGAAAAAAGTTGCTTCCCAAAATAAACTTTATAAGAATTTTATTGGACAAGGATATTATGGCACCATCACACCCAGTGTGATCCTGCGTAATATTTTCGAAAATCCGGGATGGTATACCCAATACACCCCCTATCAAGCTGAAATATCGCAGGGTCGTTTGGAAAGTTTATTGAACTATCAGACCATGGTAGCCGACCTCACCGGATTACCGATCTCGAATGCTTCTTTATTAGATGAAGCCACAGCTGCTGCCGAAGCCATGGCCATGATCTTCCACCATATTAATAAAACAGATGTGATCAGCAGACCGAAATTGTTTGTTGACCAACATACTTTCCAGCAAACCATTGATGTGTTGATTACACGTGCTGAGCCGATTGGTATTGAGGTGGTGGTGGGCGATTACCAAACCGCAACTATAGACAACACCTATTTCGGTGCGTTGATTCAATATCCTAACAGTAAGGGTTCTGTGAATGATTACAAAGCATTCATTGATCAGGTACATGCGGCTGAAGGATTGGTAATCATGGCTACTGATTTGTTAGCACTCACTGTATTAACTACACCGGGTGAGTTGGGCGCAGATGTTGCAGTAGGTAGTGCGCAGCGCTTTGGTGTTCCGATGGGGTTTGGCGGACCACATGCTGCTTTCTTTGCTACCAAAGATGATTTCAAAAGAGGCATCCCGGGTCGATTGATTGGCGTGAGCATCGATGCACAGGGTAATCGGGCTTTACGTATGGCACTGCAAACAAGAGAACAACACATCAAAAGAGAAAAAGCTACTTCTAATATTTGTACCGCACAAGCATTGTTAGCGAATATGGCTGCGATGTATGCAGTATATCATGGTTCAAGTGGATTGAAAAATATTGCTACACGTGTTCACCAGTTAACACAAGCATTGGCAGGCGAATTGAAGGCCTTAGGAGTAACCCTGCACAATGAAAGCTATTTTGACACTTTACATGTATCAGGAATCAATATTGACACTTTGAAGAAAAATGCGGAAGCCGCAGAAACAAATTTCTTCTATACTTCAGATGCAGTGGTGATCAGCTTAGATGAAACCACGTCTGTTGATGATGTGAATCATATCCTGAACATCTTCGCACAAACAACCGGCAAACAAGCAGCAACAGTCAACACACAAAATCTGTCAACTGTCAACTACCAACTCCCCACTACTCTCCAGCGTACATCGGCATACCTTACCCACCCTGTATTCAATACACACAGAAGTGAAAGCCAGATGATGCGATATATCAAACAATTGGAGAACAAAGATCTTTCCTTGAATACCAGCATGATTAGTTTGGGTAGTTGTACCATGAAATTGAATGCAGCTTCTGAAATGATTCCTGTGAGTTGGCCGGAGTTTGGAGGATTACATCCTTTTGTTCCAGCATCTCAAACAGCAGGTTATCAGCAAATCATTCATGAACTGAATGATTACCTCTGTAAAGTAACCGGATTCAAAGCTTGTAGTTTACAGCCCAATAGCGGTGCGCAAGGTGAATATGCGGGACTGTTGACCATCCGTGCTTATCACGCTGCAAGAAATGAATCGCACAGAAACATCGTTTTGATTCCTATCAGTGCGCACGGAACTAACCCTGCGAGTGCGGTGATGGCTGGTTTCAAAGTAGTAGTAGTAAAGTGTGATGATGCAGGTAATATTGATGTAGCAGATCTGAAAGCAAAAGCAGAACAATACAAAGATACATTAGGTGCATTGATGGTGACCTATCCATCAACCCATGGTGTATTTGAAGAGACCATCAGAGATATCTGTCAAACCATTCACGACAATGGCGGATTGGTATACATGGATGGTGCGAATATGAATGCACAGGTTGGATTAACGAGTCCGGGTATGATCGGAGCAGATGTTTGTCACCTGAATCTGCACAAAACATTTTCGATTCCACATGGTGGCGGTGGACCGGGCATGGGACCTATCTGTGTGAATGATAAATTAGCTCCATACCTACCGGGTCATACCGTTTTAGGTAATGCGAATTTAGCAGTGAGTGCAGCGCAGTATGGTTCTGCCAGTATTCTGCTGATCAGTTATGCCTATATCAAAATGTTGGGTGAAGAAGGTATTCGTCAGTCTACTGAATATGCGATTCTGAATGCCAACTACATGAAAGCAAAACTGGAGCCTTACTATAAGATATTGTATGCAGGTAAGAATGGTACTTGTGCGCATGAATTTATTGTAGATCTGCGTCCATTCAAACAAAGTGTAGGTATTGAAGCAGAAGATGTGGCCAAGCGATTAATTGATTATGGATTCCATGCTCCGACGATGAGCTTCCCTGTACCGGGTACTATTATGATTGAGCCTACGGAGAGTGAAGACAAAGGTGAATTGGATCGTTTTTGTGATGCATTGATCTCTATCTATAAAGAAATCAAGTCTATTGAAGATGGTAAAGCAGATAAGATAGATAATCCATTAAAAAATGCGCCGCATACGCAGGCCGTTGTTTGTGCAGATGAATGGAAACATGCCTATAGCCGTCAGGAAGCGGCATTCCCATTGTATTATGTAACCCAGAATAAATTCTGGCCAAGTGTGGCTAGGGTGAATAATACACATGGCGACAGAAACCTGATCTGTACTTGTGAGCCGGTTTCTTCTTATATGTCTGAATAAATGCATTTCAACATCATCTAAAAAAGCTATGGTGAATGCCATAGCTTTTTTTATGTATCTATGGCCTCTAACTGTTTTTCCAGAATGAGGATCAATTTTTGTTTGTCAGACAAAGCAGATTCCATCTGTTCGATTTGTTTTCTCAATAAACTGATGATTTCTTGTTGAACGGAGCCATAGATTGCTGACTCCTCCTCTACTGTATCAAACAAAACTGTGTTTACTTCGCGATACTTTGCATTGAGCATTTCACCATCACCGGAGAGTAACCATGTCATATTGAGCTCAGGAAAACGTTGTTCTATTTTACGGAGAATATTTCCGCCGAAAGAACCCTTATTCTTTCGCTGTTTTCCTAAATAGCCATTAGACAACCCACATTCCAATTCAACGGTTCTGGCTTTTAATTGCTTAAAATGCATGAATGCATAGAGTCTTTCAGGTACTGTCATTGTGTATAATTGTTTAGAAAAAAAACGATGCTTCTATAGAAATCATAGAAAAGCATTGATAGCTTTGTTTTGATTTGAAGCTGAACGAAGAAACCAATAAAATATAAATGCCGCAATAGGAATTTATACCTGATTTACCTTGAGTCTTTCCGCAGGAATTAACCCCAAAAAGGTAAATATGTAAATACTTCCATTTCGTCAGTAAGCACACCTGCCGCAACTCTTCGCGAGAGAAGTATTGAATCACTATTTTAAGCTATTATTATGAAAAAATCAGATTATCCAGAATGGGAAATGTACGCTAGGTTACTTACCAAAGAAGAACAGGCTGATCCTCTCCGGGTATTAGATGATGTGTTTGACTTTGCACATTTGCCGGAATGGAGAGTATTACTTTGGGAATGGTTGAAAATAACAGTCAGTAGCACTTATCATACAGAGGCAGTTGAATCAGAAAGAACTACTATTTTATTAACGTATGAGAAATTACAAAAATTACTCGAAGTTGCATATCTCATGTATATACAACTACAGTCATTACAACAAAAAGATCAAGAAAAACAAAGACATATCTTTTAATTTCCAAAAAGCATGTAGATTACTTAAACTTCGAACGGTAGAACAAGGTTCAATATCGGTCAATTCGTTTGCTAAGGCCATTCTTATAGGTTATATTTATAGACTAAAACAGTACCTACATGGACCAGCAAATCATCCATCTCTACGACGAGTACACACATAAACCACTTCCACGTGAGGTTTTTTTGAAACGCTTGGCAGTATTAGCAGGGAGCACAGCAGCTGCCATGGCCATACTTCCCATGTTGGAAAACAATTATGCTGTAGCTGCCACTATACCTGAGCAAGACATCGAGTTACATACAGAAGACATTACCTATTCGGCCGGGGAGGTCACAATGAAAGCTTATCTCGCCAAACCAAAAAAAGAGGGCAAGTATGGAGCTGTGATCATCATCCATGAAAACCGTGGATTAAATGATCATATTCGCGATGTAGCTCGTCGTGCTGCCAAGGCAGGTTTCATCGCGATAGCACCTGATGCACTTTCTGCAGCCGGCGGAACGCCCACAGATCAGGATCAGGCCCGACAACTATTCAGTCAGATAGATGCCAAACAGAACCTAATCAATTTTGCAAAAGGATTTGATTACCTGAAAAGCAGAAAAGACTGTAATGGCTTAACCGGTTGTGTTGGCTTTTGTTGGGGCGGCGCTTTGGTCAATCAATTAGCAGTGAATGTTCCTGACCTAAAAGCAGCAGTTGCTTTTTATGGTAGACAAGCTGATGTAGCAGATGTACCTAAGATCAAAGCGGCATTGCAATTACATTATGCCGGACTCGATGAAGGCATCAATGCAGGGATACCTGCTTATGAAGAAGCACTGAAGAAAAACAATATCAAATATGAGCTCTATCTCTATGAAGGTGTGAACCATGCTTTTCACAATGATACTTCAGGAGCACGATACAATGAAGCAGCTGCTAAACTAGCCTGGAAAAGAACACTCGACTTTTGGGCTACTAACATGAAATAAATTTATTTTCTCTACTCATAAACCTCATGGGGTTTGTATTGTTAAAAGTTCTAAACATACACGAATGATAGCAACCAAAGCTTACGCAGCTCCGGATCCCCAATCACCTTTAGGTCCGTTTTCACTGGAAAGAAGAAATCCCGGTCCAAAAGATGTTCATATAGAAATCTTGTATTGCGGCGTTTGTCACTCAGATATCCACCAGGTTCGCGATGAATGGGGTGGCTCTATTTTCCCGATGGTACCCGGACATGAGATCGTAGGACGGGTAACACAGGTGGGTAATGATGTCACCAAATTCAAAGTAGGTGACTTAGCAGGTGTTGGATGCTTTGTAGATTCTTGTCGCACTTGTGAGAATTGCAAATCAGGCATCGAACAATATTGTGAAGAAGGCATGGTAGGTACTTACAATGGTCGTGAAAGAGGTACCAATGCTCCTACTTATGGTGGTTACTCTACTCAAATTGTAGTAGATGAAGATTATACGTTGCGCATTTCTGACAAACTACCACTGGAAGGTGTAGCACCCTTGTTATGTGCAGGTATTACCACCTATTCTCCACTCAGACATGTAGGTGTAACCAAAGGACATCGAGTAGCTGTATTAGGATTGGGTGGACTAGGTCACATGGCTGTAAAGTTTGCAGCATCCTTTGGTGCAGAAGTTACCATGTTGAGTTCTTCTCCATCAAAAGAAGCTGATGCAAAAAAATTAGGCGCACATCATTTCGCACTGACATCAGATGCAAATACCATGAAGCAATTGCAGAATCATTTTGACTTTATCCTCAATACCGTTTCTGCACCGCATGATTACAGCACTTATCTAAACTTATTACGCACCAATGGTACCATGATCGTTGTGGGTGTACCTCCTAGGCCGTCAGAAGTTCCTGCATTCAACCTGATCATGAAAAGAAGAAGTATCATCGGATCACTGATCGGAGGAATCAAAGAAACACAGGAGATGTTGGATTATTGTGCTGAACACAATATCGTTTCTGATGTAGAAGTGATTCCCATGCAACAGACCATTGAAGCGTATGAAAGAATGTTAAAAGCAGATGTACGATACAGATTTGTGATTGATCTGGCCTCATTGAAATAAGTACCAAATAGAGCTATGATATAATTGCCCAGTATTTAGTAGGGTTGAATCAATACATCAGTTGGGATACGTAACTTATCATGCAGCTGTCGGATCATTTCAAGTGATAGTTTCCTTTTTCCACTCAGAATTTCACTGGCACGACTTTTCAACCCCACTACTTTTGCTAAGTCTACCTGATTATACCCCAATTGTTCCATTCGAAATTTAATGGCCTCAATAGGATCAGGTAGTCCGATGGGGAAATGTTCATCCTCATATTTCTCAATAAGGATACTTAATACCTCAAGCTCATCTCCTTGCGGAGTTCCTTTTTTGGCATCAAAAATCATTTCAAGCCTATCCATTGCTTGATGGTAATCTTTTTTTGTTTTAATCGGCTTTACTGTCATTCTTTAAATTTTTGTTGCATCAATTTTATCATACGCAGCGTGAGTTCCAATAAACCGTATCCAAACCATTTGGTAGTCATAATTGATTTTCGTGATGAGACGGTAATGATTGCCTTTAATATTAAATACTACACGGTTGTCTGACAAAAAACTTGCAGAAGGATAATCAGCTTTAATTCTTTTGGGATTCGTCCAAGCTGCTTTACTTGTTTCCTGATACCAAGATTTTAGCTGTTGTTCGCAGTCAGGGTGCTTTTCCCAAAAGTCGCGCAGTATTTTCTTTGCAATTACCCTCAATAGTCTGATTTCTTCAAAGGTATGAAAAGTTCCCATATTGGGAATATTTATTTAAAGACTTTTTTAAAAATGGAAGACCAATAAAGGGCTTGAAAGCTTTTAGATTAGCATTTGGGCCTCAAACAACAATTTTAGTAGATTAAGGTCTATTATGTAGACTTGTTTCAAGTTTCACTTTTAGGCCATTTCCATGCATACCCAATAATCAGCCCAAGCAAAATAACTTCTACAATAGCACCAAATATCATATGTATCCATGCCTCTCCTGCCAGATTATACAGCGTATAGGGAATATATATTGCCGCAATGATCATATTCAATTTACGATTGATCGCAGCCGGCAAAACAACTGAAAGAAAAATCATCAGTGCCGAGATAGTCAATGATACGAGTGCCACCGAAAGAAATCCCGGTGTGATATCAAATACATATACTCTTCCATTTTGAATATCTGCAATCTTACCCGGCATGTATAAATGAAAGTAATCGACATAGATATAAAGGAACATCAAACTCGTCCATAAGGATGCCAGTTTCAGCTGTGTGCTTACTTTTATTTCCTTTAGTTCTCTTTGTTGTGTATGCATAACATTTCTATTAAAAATTAAAGCCTACATGTAATCCAGGTTCTCCAAACACAAACTTGGACCATTTATCATCCAACTGTTTGAATCCATTGGGTAATGTGGTGTGATAAGCACGGTGGGTGATGGCTAGTGATGGTTGAATAAAAAAACGGTCCTTAAACAATTTCACATGATACCCTACACGATAGGTGTTGAAGATCTGAAAACCATTGTCGATCTTTTTGTCTTGACGATCCTTAAAACTTTGCCAGGTGGGCATCACATTCAATTCAGCATACCAGTTATTGGTAAAGAATCGCTGGTAAGATAGAGATACTCCATACTCTCGAACATAACCCGGAAATTCTTCTTCCTTCTTTCCATATGCTTTATTCAAAAATGGATGAATACCATTGGGCCAGGCATATTTCCAGGTTTTAGGTTCGATCGTAATGACATCTTTTCCTGTGATACGATAACCGATATTGAGTTGAAAAAAGTCAGGACTGTTGGTAGTCGCCAGATTACCGAATAATACAAACATGGAACTTCCAACAAACCATTTTTTATGCGTAGTATCTGTTTTAGCATACTGCGCTTTGAGTTGAAGGATACTCACCATCATGAAGAGAACACCGATAAATAAAATTTTCTTTTGCATTTGCTTGCTTTTTATATGAAATGATACTGTAAAAGTCGATAGACGAAGCTCAATGACTCGTTCACTTTAGTTAAGAAATACTTGTCGACGCTTTATTTAAGACTCTTTTTAAAAATTAAATCCAAAATGGAGTCCGGGTTGAAGAAAATAGTTCGGCCATTTTTTTTCTACGGCTTTGAAAGATTCTGGAACATTGGTTCTGACGGGCCAATAACTACATCCCAGTGCCGGTTCAAAGAAGAAACGGTTTTTGAAGAACTTGAATTGGTAGCCTAAATGAAAATTCAGGTAGAGTGTATATCCGTTGCCGATCTTCTTTTTATTCGTATCCATGTATTTTTCGAAAGCATTCAATGCATGAACGGATGTGTACACACCTTTCCACCAAAAACGCTGATAACCTACTGTAGGTGCGAGTATGCGCGCATGACCCGGGTAGCCTTCTCCCGGCTTATCAAAGTTGGGACCGAAGGGAATACCGATGGGCCAGGCATAGATGGATCTTTTAAATTCAAAGGAAACCACATCTTTTGGTGTGATGCGATAACCGATATTCAATTGTATGTACTCGGGGTTGTTGACTTTGGAGAAATTACCCAACATCAGTAATGAGCTACCGATATACCATCTTTTAAACGTGCTGTCTTTGGGTGTGTCTTGTGCTTGTAAACTACTTACCCAAACGATGGCGAATACCAGCCATAGAACTTTCTTTTGCATATCTTTTTAATTGCTGTTAAATGATATCGCAAAGAAAGAGATGCAGAAAGCTTCCACTCGTTCACTTAAGTTAAGTAATGAACGCGTTTTCTATTTTTTTTCTGAAATTCTTGCCCTTAAACGGCTTAAGGATTGTGGTTGTATACCCAAATAACTCGCCAATTGGTGTTGAGGTACACGTTGAATGAGATCGGGTCTTTTTTCTAGTAAATTCAAATAGCGTTGCTCAGGAGAAGAGGTTTTAAACTCATCAAAATCCATACGCTCTTTCGCTAAGAGTTCTTCGGATAACTTCTTACATAGTGACTCAAACTTGGGAAATTTGGCATTGACCTCGGCTTCCATATCTGAATTGGAGATCAACAGGATACAGTCTTCTGTACAGCTCACATAATAATCAGACGGCGTTTTACTGATCACGCAAGGAGGTGTCAAAGCATCCATGTCAGTGTAGAAAGCTGTGGATATTTTTTCTGCATCTATTTCATACTATGATGGAATACAACTTCTTTGTTCAAATTCTATTTTTTTTG
>JACVCQ010000053.1 GCA_016741945.1 Chitinophagaceae bacterium | reverse complement strand
TAAAAATACCAGACCCAATTACACCTCCTACTACTATAGCAATAGCAGTATTTCTATTGAGTTGGCGGAATAAGGTGGGCATGGTTAAAGATAAGAGAGATTTGTGGAGAGTTGATAGTTGATAGTTGACAGTTGACAGGGGCTTATGGTTCATAGCATATAGTTGATAGCAGTAACTATTTGCCATGAACTATATGCTATGAACCATTGGCTCTCTGTAATCTGTCAACTCACATCAAAACAACCGCCCCTGCTCTCCAGGCCGCCTAAATCTTGTCGCATCTAGCTCCCATCGCTCCGCGTTGAGTTGATAGAGTTTGTTGTACTTGATGAATTGCTGTCTTACCATATCTGCAATCGGACCTTCGCCTCGCATTCTAACACCATAGCGACTATCATTCACTTGTCCGCCATGACCATTTTGTATCAAGTGCCAGACTTTATCTGCCCTATCAGGAAAATTTTTATAGAGCCAATCATGAAAAATCAGTTTGATGGCTCCATTCAAGCGAATAAAAGTATACGCACTGAATACAGCACCATGTTCACTGGCTGCTTTCATGATACGTTGCATTTCATGATCATTCAAACCGGGTATCATCGGACCCAGCATCACTCCCATTCTTACAGCTGCAGAACTCAACTCTTTGATCACGCGCAATCTTTGCTTAGCTGTTGTTGTTCTGGGTTCCATGGCCCGGCGAAGGTCTTCATCAAAAGAAGTAATACTTACCAATATGCTTACTAAATTTTTCTTTGCCATTTCCTGTAGCAAATCCTTATCACGCAGAATGCCTGCATTTTTGGTGATCATTCCTACCGGCTGATTGAATTCATTACATACTTCTAATAATTGTCGCGTTAATCTGAATTTTTTCTCTGCCGGCTGGTAGCAATCGGTATTACCACTCAAACTAATCGGTACAGGCTCCCAGTTTTTTTGCATCAAAAACTTACGGAGCAATTGTGGTGCATTTTTTTTGACGATGATCTTTCGCTCAAAATCCAATCCTGCACTATAACCCCAATATTCATGGGCATTTCTTGCATAACAATAAATACAACCATGCTCACAACCCTGATATGGATTCATACTGTACCACATACCTACATCCGGACTCTCTACTTTATTGACAATAGTTTTTGCCTGATCTTCCAGATACACCGTCTCAACATTGGGTTCTGTCCAATCGTCAATCGCTTCGATATGTTCCCTGACTCTTTCGTTTTTTAAAAAACGATTGCGCGGATTGAATTGTGCGCCACGCCCTTTTAGGTAGGATGATTCCTCTTCCATAACTTTTCTTTCTTCTCGTATGATGCGATTTTTTTTAACTTATCAGACCCCTCACTACTCACCAATCAAAAAGTGAGCTTTGTTCAATGGTTTGTTTTTGTCCAAGTAGTTTGAATCGCTTTATGACTTCATATTTTTTAGCATCCATCTGTTTTCGCATCAGTAATACATGATCTGCCATGAATTTGCCTGTAAACTCACTATTACTGTATTCCAGCCATCCTTTTTCATATTGCCAGGGTAATAATTTTCTGGCAATGGTCATATGTGGATCCATGATAAAATGCGGCTTATGCTCCTTATCTATTTTGATCATTGGTTGCAATGGACGCAATGATTTTACCAACTCTATAATTGGGTTTTTCGTTTTTACCTGAATAAAAATGGTATGTGTTGGAAAGCTGCCAAAATCACTCAGTTCTACCATAAAAGGATCTGCCGCTGCAATGATGCGTTCTAATCTCGGTATCCATCTCGTCTCTGCCATCGTGTATTGCAAACAATTGAGTAAAGTGATATGAGGTTTCGAATAAACAGCCGCAGGACAATCATAATTTTCCGCAAAATGCTTTTTTAATTGTAGTATCTGTTGCTGCAAAGCCTCATGGGGTTCCAGTACCAACAGGTACTCAGAAAAATGATGTCCGTTCAAAGAAGTAAACATAGCTGGTATAAGTTTCAAGAATCAAGTAACAAAGATCAAGGGTTGGATCATAATTTTTAATTAAGCAGGCTGTAACCGGAATACATTGATCTGTCTGCCCTTTTCCTGTTCGTGGTTATATCTGACCAGCAAAAGTTCATTTACTTCAAAAGAAAGATCTGTTTTACGAACAGCATATTCAGCTTCCAATTCTCCAAATACATGATCAGCTACTTTTCCCGTTAATGGTAAATAAGGATGTGTGTATCGTTTTACCGGCGGACAATCATAACTCCGTACATATTGATCTACCACTTGCAATGCTGTAGCGAGTTCCTGAAAAGGTTCTTGCTCTTGTACACGCAGGTAAATTTGTTTCGACGATAAAGCACCACAGCCAGACATACTCACCCCAAAGCTTTGTTGTGCGCTGATGATACGATGCATCCACCTAATAAGGGCGGATTCCATTCCTTCTCTGGCCATAAACTGCGCTACCATGATACCTGTGGGTTGAAGTGGCAAACTGGTTTGGTACCTTCTTACCAAATATTGTTGTTCGGCTTGAATGCCCGCCCCTGTCACTGCATCGGGATATGCCATCAACTGATAGCTATTCAATAAAGTGCCTGCCGTAGCCGTCCATCTTTCGCTGATTACAGTATGTATTTCCATAAACAAAATTTTACCGTGTCAATTATTTTAGCATAAATTTACTAAAATATTTAGCTAAACAAAATTTATTTATATGGATGGGGAACAGTGGTACGGAGCCGCCTACAAAGGCTCCAAACAATTCAGTCAGTGGGAAGTTCCCACTGCCAACGCCACCGGTTTTGGTGCCGCTGCAGATGATTATATGGAAAGAGGCATTGACCTCAATGAACAACTCATCCGCAACAAACCGGCTACCTTTTTTTTCCGCATGAACAGCGAAGCCATGACTGATGCGGGTATTTATCCGGGTGATGTATTGATTGTGGACCGCAGTATCAGGCAAGCAAACGGTCGTGTAATTGTAGCCATTCTCAACGGAGAATTATTGGTACGCCGTTTTGCAGATGGGTTCAATAAAAAAAGACTGATTGCCGAGAATAAGAAATTCGGAGATATTGAAGTGGATCCGTATGCCGGATTTTCAATTTGGGGTGTAGTACTCTACTGTATTCATAATGTATAAAACAAATGAGAGCTATTGTTGATTGTAATAGTTTTTATTGTTCCTGTGAACGATTATTCAGACCTGAACTGAAACATCGTCCGGTAGTAGTATTAAGTAATAACGATGGTTGTATCATTTCACGCAGCGATGAAGCCAAACAATTGGGAGTAGAAATGGCCGGACCCTATTTCAAAGCCAAACCATTGATTGAGCAATATGGTGTGGCTACTTTCTCCTACAATTATAATTTGTAAGGCGACCTGAGCTGGCGTGTGATGGAAACATTGCGAATCTTATTACCACCCGGTTCTGTAGAAGTGTATTCAGTAGATGAAGCATTTTTGAACCTTGATCATATTGCACCGGAACAATTATCTGCCTTTGCTCTGCAATTAAGAGAAACCGTAGAAATGTGGACAGGCATTGCGGTATCCATCGGCGTTGCTCCTACCAAAGTATTGAGTAAAGTAGCCAACAGGCTTGCTAAGAAAAATAAAGTAATCACCAATTGCGTACTCGTGTTAGATACCCCACGTAAAATTGAACAGGCATTGAAAAAAACTCCGATAGAAGATGTATGGGGTGTGGGATATCAATATGCAGTAAAACTACAGCGCATGAATATTCTGAATGCGTATGATCTCAGCATCAGAGACATCCATTGGGCAGGCAAACAATTGGGGGGCGTTACAGGTGTTCGTTTGGTGAGAGAACTAAAAGGTTTCATCAGCAGAGAAATGGAAGATGAAAGAATCAGAAAAAAAATGATCGCTACTACCCGCATGTTTGGTTCACCGGTATCCGAACTCAAAGACATCAAAGAAGCCGTGGCTACTTATACTTCAAGAGCTGCTGAAAAATTACGCCGACAGTATTCTGCTGCCAATACCATCAGCGTATTTGTAGTTCCCAAGCAACCTTCCGTTGAACCTTATTTCAAACACGGGCCTACACTCAGTAAGTATACTACTTTGCCGGTAGCCACTTCTTTTACACAAGATCTTATCAAACCTGCGATGGCATTGGTAGAGGAACTCTATGAAGAAGGGAAACTTTACAAAAAAGCCGGTGTGATCCTTAGCGGTATCGTACCCGATGATTCCGTACAAGGTAACCTCTTCAAAACACCCTCACAAAATCACAACCGCCTACTCATGGATATGATGGATAATGTCAACTTCGCCATGCGAGACGACATCATCAAGTTCGCCTCCTCCGGCACCACCCGCAACTGGAAAATGCGACAAGAATTACGCAGTCCAAGGTATACAACGAGATGGGAGGAGTTGTGTGAAGTGGGGTGAGGTGGGGTCCATGGTCGATAGTTCATAGCAAAAAAATACCTGCTTGACTATGGACTATCGACCATGGACTATGGACTAAAACAAAGTCTGCTGCTGTACAAAAACCGGCTTCTGCAGTTCAAGCCCGCAAGCAGCGTTGAGCTTATCTACCATGTACACTGTAAGCTCCGGAGAAAACGCTTCATCGTGCATGTGCATGAAAAAATAGATTTCTTCAATGCCTTGATCGATCCAGTATTTCATTTTTTGAATCCATGCATCCACACGTGTATAATCTGTTGGATGCAAACTATTGCCTACATAACGAATAAAAGTTTTAGGAACGGTCAGATGCATGTGTGACCAATCTCTTCTACCACTGGTATCAGTAATGACCGCTCCGATATTCATTTCTTTCACCCTATGAATTAATTCTTCACTGATATCTGGTTTGGTAAACCAATCAGGATGACGTACTTCCATGAAGAACTGCATATCAGTAGGGAGAGATTTGAGAAAATCAAACAACTCTTCTTTTCGTTTCGGAGAAAAGCTATCGCTTACCTGAACGAATACTGGTCCGAGGTGCTCCTTAAATGCAATGATACCCCGTAAAAATTCAGTGGTGATAAAATCCTTGCCCTTCAGGTTACCACGATGGGTAACACCTTGGTACATTTTTGGACAAAATTTAAAATCCTTCCCTACCGCTTTATCCGCCCATTTTTCAATACCTGCAGCACCATATACTTTATAATGAGTAGCGTTCAGCTCAATGCTGTTATAGTGCTTTACATAATGTTCTAGAAAATCTTTCTCTTTGGTCTTGGGCGGATATATTTTACCAATCCACTCTGTACGCCCCCATTTGGCACAACCCAGGTATACTTTGGGATGCTTTTGTAACTTACCTTTCAATACCTGTTGATTGAATGCAGGCTCTGTGGGAAGGGTGAAATCAATTGTATTCAATTCTGATTCATGTACGCGGCCAAACTCCATGATATTAGCATTTGTATACAAAGCTAATTAGTTTGCAGCCACATTAATTTGACAGGTACCGGAAATAAAAAGAACCCTTACAATATATTAAATCCTTGTCCGTCTACCCATTTGTATGGATCAGGCATGGCAACTACCGGCTAACATGAGCGACTCCCGCGGCAAGCATATCACCGAGGTCATCAATACCTACAGTAAGCGATTGATGGGGTTTATCCGTAAACGGGTAAGCAGTGAAGCGGATGCTGAAGATATTCTGCAGGATGTCTTCTATCAGTTCATTGGCAACACTACCCCCATTGAACAACTAACCAGTTGGCTATTCACAGTTACACGGAATAAGATCACCGATAAACAAAGGAAGAAAAAGCCGGAACTCTTGGAAGACCTTTATATGTCTCATGAGGACGAAGGTTTTGAATGGTCGGACCTATTTTTTGATGACAAAAACAATCCGGAATCAGAATACATGCGTTCTTTATTCTGGGATGCCCTGTACACGGCCTTGAATGAATTACCAGCACCACAAAGAGATGCTTTTGTATTGAATGAAATTGAAGGCATCCCTTTTAAAGAAATAGCAGAACAAACCGGAGATACCGTCAATACCCTGATCAGCCGCAAACGTTATGCTGTATTACACTTGCGTGAACGATTGGGAACTTTAAAAAATGAATTATTGAACCACTCATAAAAAGAACATGATGAACAAGAAATTTTGGATCAAAAAAATAGTAGGGTTTAGTCTCCTTGCCATCGCAGGAATTGCCTTACTCACCTGGGTGGTAATGCTATTGTGGAATGGGGTACTGGCAGAAGTAGTATCTGTTTCCACCATTACCTACTGGCAGGCATTGGGTTTACTGGTATTAAGTAAAATATTATTCGGCGGCTTTCGTGGCAAAGGCGGCGATTACAAAAAACGTTGGAAAGAAAAAATGGAAGCCAAACTGGAAGGACTAAGTCCGGAAGAAAGAGAGAAAATAAAAGAAGAATGGCGCAACCGATGCAACATGTGGAAACGGAATAGTGTCGAACCAGATGCCTAAATAAAGTTCACCACCACTAACAACTGTAAGCATGCAAGTTCTTGTTTTTAAAACCAATCTGGAAGACCAGGGTCAAATTCTTCATGCGGGTCAATTATTGCATCCCATTCGGGGCATACATCGCTGGAATGTAGATATGCATGATATTGACAATATTTTAAGAATAGAAGCAGACTCTACTTTATCGCCCCGAATCATTGAAAATACGCTTCAAACCGGCGGTTGGCTATGCGAGGAATTGACCGATTGATCGCTTCATTTTAAACTATTCTTCGATTATTCGAAAAATAACGACGGTAAATTCTTTCAACCCCTTATTTTTGCGCAATTTGTCGCAAATGAGCCATCCTACCTTATCATCCAACGAATCAATCCCATCCGGTAAAAAAAAGATCATTGTTTTAGGCAGTGGTCCAAACCGTATCGGACAAGGTATTGAATTTGATTATTGTTGTGTACATGGTCTTTTGGCCATCAAAGAATGTGGTTATGAAGCCATTATGGTGAACTGTAACCCCGAGACAGTTTCTACCGATTTCGATATGGCAGATAAACTGTATTTCGAACCCGTTTTCTGGGAACATCTCTGGGAAATCATTGAACTGGAGCAGCCTTATGGTGTGATTGTTCAGTTGGGTGGACAAACAGCCCTTAAACTGGCGAAGCGTTTACACCAAAAAGGTATTCGCATCATTGGTACCTCTTTCGATAGCATGGATATCGCTGAAGACAGGGGTAGATTCAGTGATTTGCTAAAAGAACTGAATATTCCTTATCCTGAATACGGAACTGCATACACTGCCGAAGAAGCTATTGAAGTAGCAAATAAAGTAGGGTATCCGGTATTGGTGCGTCCGAGTTATGTATTGGGTGGACAAAGAATGCGTATTGTGATCAATGATGAGGAAGTGGAGAAAGCGGTGATCAGCTTGTTGAAACATATTCCGGGTAATACCATTTTGATCGATCATTTCTTAGATCGTTGTCAGGAAGCGGAAGTGGATGCCATTTTTGATGGTGAAAACTTTCACATCATGGGTGTGATGGAACATATTGAACCGGCAGGAATTCATAGCGGTGATAGTAATGCCGTACTCCCTGCTTTCAACCTTACGCCGTTGGTGGTTGAAACCATGGAATATTACAGTGAAAAGATTGCAAGAGCACTCAATATCAAAGGACTGATCAATATTCAATTTGCGATCAAAGATGGTAAAGTGTATGTAATTGAAGCCAATCCAAGAGCTTCTCGTACTACACCATTTATTGCCAAAGCATATCAAATCCCTTATCTGAACATTGCTACCAAAGTAATGTTGGGTGCCAATAAACTAACGGATTTCACCATGGATAAAAAACTGGAAGGGTATGCAATCAAAGAACCTGTTTTCAGTTTTGAGAAATTCCCGGGCGTCAACAAAGAACTCGGACCTGAAATGAAGAGTACCGGTGAAGCGATTCGTTTTATCAAAGACTTAAGAGACCCTTACTTCAGAACTTTGTATAAAGAAAGAAGTATGAATCTTTCTAAATAACAGGTATAAATACGTAGTATTCTTACTTGAATTGACAGACCGCGTTCCACAACGCGGTCTTTTCATGTAGGTTTAATGATGCGTGTATCATCTGTTCCCTTCTTTAGAAAAGTTCCCTTCATACGAATACTGCCTTGTTTTATTGCAGGTATTCTGATGCAATATTACTTTCCACATGCAGTGTTCTTACCTGCTATTGTCCTGCTGATATCTCTTCTGTTACTGATGATACACGCATTCATTTCAGTAAGATCAAAATTTCGTTTCCAAAAACTAACAGCAACACTTTTATATACCTCTTTATTTTGTATTGGCTCGCTGCTGACCCGAGAGAGAAATATTGCTTATCAAAAAGATTGGATTGGGAAATATGCAACAGAAGCAAAGCTGTTGTTACTACAATTGTCGACACAACCCATCGAAAGACATAAAACCTGGAAAATAGAAGCCAACATCATCGTTTTTCAGGATCAACAAGGATGGAAAAAAGCTTCTGGCAAAATTTTATTGTACATAGATAAGCGCACAAAGGGATTCGCAAAAAACCAACAGATCATTACAGAAAAGTCTTTACAGCCTATTGCGCAAATGCAAAACCCCGGCAGTTTCGATTATGCTGCCTATTGTGCGCGACAAGGTATTTATCATAGTTTGTATTTGACAGAAAAGGAGTTTTATGTTGTACAACATCCCAAAGAAGCAAAACATATATTAGATCGGGCACAGGAATATGTAAGAGGCATTTTTCACCAATACATCCGAGGACAACAAGAACAAGCCATTGCAGAAGCACTGGTGATTGGTTACAAATATGATTTGGATGATGATCTTTTACAAGCATATAGCAATACCGGTGTAGTACATGTGATTGCAATCAGCGGAATGCATTTGGGATTGATCTATGGTATTCTGCTATTTTTTACAAAATTACTTCAACGCAATGCCATCTCCAGATGGATAAGAGCTTTATTGATATTACTATTGATATGGTCTTTTACATTGCTAACAGGTGCAGGACCATCAGTATTAAGAGCCGCTGT
Source organism: Chitinophagaceae bacterium (assembly GCA_016741945.1). GTDB lineage: Bacteria > Bacteroidota > Bacteroidia > Chitinophagales > Chitinophagaceae > Sediminibacterium. The sequence continues at coordinate 1,248 of JACVCQ010000053.1, read as the reverse complement.
GATCTTTTCGCTGATGCTATTGGGCGAATTATTATTTCGCAAGAACAATACCTATAATTCGCTTGCCACATCTGCTTTTTTATTACTACTCGTGAACCCTTTTTATCTATGGGATATCGGATTCCAGCTATCCTATCTAGCCGTACTGAGTATTGTTTGGATATCCGGACCACTATATCGATCTCTGTATATTCCTTTTCGCCCGTTTCGTTATCTGTGGCAGTTGATGGCTGTTACGATCAGTGCCCAGGTATTAACGATGCCGATTATCTTGCATCATTTTCATCAGTTCCCCAATCTGTTTCTCATCACCAACTTACTCATAGTGCCCCTATCAGGATTGGTTTTATATGGTTGTATCGTTTTACTAACCGTATCTCCCCTCCATGCTGTAGCCTTGATTGCAGGTAACATTATTGAAAAAACGCTAAGGGTAATGAATCAAATAATTCTCTTCTTTGATCAATTGAATTTTGCTGTCACAAATCATATTGAGCTTCATTTTATTCAGGTAGCACTTTACTATGTGATGGTGATAGCGATTGGATGTAGAATTATCTATAAGAAACCCCTATATACAACAATGGGAGTCGTCAGTGGTCTCGTAATAGTAGGTTTCCATAGTAATCGTCAAATCACCATCCGAAATACCGGACGTTTGGTTATATACCAGACCCGTGGACAAACCATGACTGATATTGGTAGTGGAGGTACTTATTATTCATGGACCAGTGATCAGCCGGATAAAACAGCTGAAAAGTTTCTTGCGTCTTCCCGAACCCAACTTGGCTTTGTGCAATCCTTGGGAAGATTATCTACCAAAGAATATCCGGTAGTACAAATCAATCAGCGCACCCTGATATTTACAGACAAAGCACCAAAACATGGATTTTTTCCGGCAGATATCGTGGTGGTACAAAAAGGTGATTTTTTGAATATGAGCGATTTACATCGTGTTTTCAATGCCCGCCAGTACATATTTGATGGAAACAATGCTTTGTGGAAAATCCGGAAATGGAAAAAAGAGGCAGACAGCCTACATTTGCGCCACCATTCGGTACCTGAACAAGGTGCTTTTGTAATGGAATACTGACGATTGCGCCAACCATTCACTCATACCACCGGATCCCCGGTGATAAACCTAACTGTTCATCATGCAAAAGAAGATTCAATCTGCACTTATTTCCGTTTTTTACAAAGATGGTCTTGAGCCATTGGCTAAACGCTTACAATCAGAAGGTATCACCA
>JACVCQ010000052.1 GCA_016741945.1 Chitinophagaceae bacterium | reverse complement strand
AAAGAGAGTTGGGGACTGATCAAACAAAACGGCGCATGGAAAATTGCGAGTGTATTGTTCTCAATGGATCTGGAAACCGTCAATAGAGAACCTGACGATAGTGACGTGATTCGTGAAGTTAAAAACGATAGAATGGAAGCCTATATGCAATCCATTTTGAAAGATACTCATTTCCAGGGGACAGTACTAGTGGCAAAAGGGGATTCTGTGGTGCATCATGCAGCCTATGGAATGTTTGATGTTGAGAAGGGAATACCCAATACCATCCATACGCAATTTTTAATCGGGTCATTGACTAAATCTTTTGTAGCAGTTGCAGTTATGAAACTGGCAGAAGAAAAAAAAGTGGATCTCAATGCACCCATCTCCATCTATTTGCCGGGCTTAAAAAAAGAATTATCAGAAGGGTTAACCATTCATTACTTAATGAAACAACAGTCTGGACTTGTAGCAAGTTTTGATAACCTTACTGAGTATGAAATAATGGATATCACTCCCGCAGAATTACTTGCGATTATCAATACATCTAAAAGAAGTTTTAAGCCGGGTGAGAAATACCAGTACACGAATATCAATTTTGCGTTATTGGCTATGGTGATTGAAGCAGTAACAAGCATAAGTTATCAACTGTATTTACAGCAAGCGATCTTTAAGCAGGCAGAGATGCAGCACACAGGTATCGAGCGGTTGATAGATGTGCCTACGCACAGGGCAATCGGATATCGAAAAGTGATTGGGGTATTTAGAAGGGTGCATAATTCGGTGGCTTATGCTTTTGGAGCAGGAGATATCTACTCAACAACATATGACCTTTTCAAATGGAAAAATAAACTGACTCGATTAGAGTTCATCAACGGCCAAAGTCTATCAATGATGTTCGATGGGGCAGGAAAAGATTGGGGATACTATGGCTATGGATTCCGGATTCAGCCTTATCAAACTTTACAGGAAGGAAAGGGTAGTGGCGATCTTATTAGACATGGGGGTACCATGAACGGCTTTATTTCCAATTTTCATTATTATAAAAATGATGACCTGACTGTGATCATACTATCGAATTACAGAGATATTCCTATCCGTCGAATCACTTATCAGCTTAAAGAATTGGCACTAGGTTTTGGAGCTGAAGAAAGAAAAAACAAATACGAAGAGTAATACAGGAAAGGATTACGGGTAATATGACCAACGGCGCTAATCTTTAAAATAGATGATCTTATCTTTGTATCAATAATGTAATTACCCATTCATAAATAATAAATAAGGTAGTATGAAAAAGTTATTGATCGCCTTTTCCCTGTTTCTTGCTGTAAACACCCTAAGTGCACAACCTCCTCAAGTACCTGCTGATGCCGGTGCAACTTTTGGTAAAGCAACTACTGCAGAGAATGCGGTAAGTATGGAGCAATATGTAAAATTACTGGAGTCCAGAGGTGATGGTAAACCATTGGAAGGAAAGATCATTGGTATCGTAAAAGAGGTATGTCAGAAAGAAGGTTGCTGGATCAAGGTAGAATCGCCTAATGGTAATCTGATGGTGAAAATGAAAGATCACAAGTTCGCTGTACCTGTAATACTCAATGGTAAGAAAGTAGTGATCGATGGAATAGGAACCCTAACCACCACATCTGTAAAACAGTTGAAGCATTATGCGGAAGATGCAGGTAAAAGCAAAGAAGAAATCGCCAAGATCACAGAGCCTAAGAAAGAGATTGTGATTCAGGCTGCGGGGATATTAGTGCTGTAAGAAGAAGCTGCTAGCTATGAGCTGTGAGCTTCGAGCTGGATAGGCGATTGATTAAAAGTCAATCGCCTATTTAATTAAAAATCAAATAGTTATACTGAAAATATGAAAAGCTCGAAGCTCACAGCTCATAGCTCGCAGCCTTTTCCTCTCTTTTTCTTTGAAATTCCCCCACAGCTGCTTACCTTTGCCGCCCCAAAAGTTCTTTTTTCGAAAGAATGATTGAGTTTGGGAGTTCCGCCAAAAGGCGAGACGTTATCACCAATTAAATCAAAAAGCAATGGCCAAAGAAATCACCGGCTATGTGAAGTTGCAGGTTAAAGGCGGACAAGCCAATCCGGCACCTCCCGTAGGTCCAGCCCTTGGTTCGAAGGGTATCAACATCATGGAGTTCTGTAAGCAGTTCAATGCTAGAACCCAAGACAAAATGGGAAAAGTAGTTCCTGTTTTGATCACTGTTTACGCTGATAAGTCTTTCGACTTCATCATCAAAACCGCTCCTGCTGCAGTTCAATTAATGGAAGCAGCTAAGATTCAGAAAGGATCTAAAGAAAGCAATCGTCAGAAAGTAGGTAAAGTAACCTGGGAACAGGTTGAAGCAATCGCGAAAGACAAGATGTCTGACCTGAATGCTTTCACCCTGAACAGTGCGATGAGCATGGTAGCAGGTACTGCCCGCAGTATGGGATTGACAGTAGATGGTAAAGCCCCTTGGGAAAACAATTAATTATTCACCTTATAAACTGTAAAAAATGTCACTGACTAAGAAAAGAAAAGTAGCAGCAGCCAAGGTGGATAAGAATAAAGCCTATTCCCTGAAGGAAGCATCTACACTCGTAAAAGAAATTAACTGTACCAAATTTGATAGTTCTGTTGATCTGCATATCCGTTTAGGCGTTGATCCTAAGAAAGCTGATCAGCAAGTACGTGGTACTGTATCATTACCACATGGTACTGGTAAGACCAAAAAAGTATTGGTACTCTGTACGCCTGATAAAGAAGCATCTGCTAAAGAAGCAGGCGCTGATTTCGTAGGATTGGATGAGTTCATTACCAAAATTGAAGGCGGTTGGAAAGATGTTGATGTTATCATTGCCACACCAGCTGTAATGCCGAAGATCGGTAAGCTCGGTAAAGTGTTGGGTCCACGTAACTTAATGCCTAACCCTAAAACCGGTACTGTTACCAATGATGTAGCAGCTGCGGTAAATGAGGTGAAAGGTGGTAAGATCGCTTTCAAGGTAGATAAAGCGGGTATCGTTCACGCTTCTATCGGACGTGTATCATTTGCTCCTGAGAAGATTGCTGAGAACAGTGCTGAACTGATCAATGCCATCATCAAACTGAAACCATCATCCTCTAAAGGTACTTACCTGAAAGGTGTAAGCATGGCCAGCACCATGAGCCCCGGTATCTCTTTAGACACCAAATCATTAATGAACTAATTCCCAGTGATTCTCCGCCTGAGGTGGAGGAAATGACCTGGGTTTTTAAAAAAGATCAGATATGACAAAAGATCAAAAAAATGAGGTGATTGAGCTCTTAAAAGAGAAATTCGCCCAATACAATAACTTCTACATCACTGATACTGAGTCTCTCACAGTAGAGCAGGTATCTAAATTACGCCGTACTTGCTTTAATAAGCAAGTGGAAATGAAAGTGGCTAAGAACACTTTGATCCGTAAGGCTTTGGAATCACTGGATGCTGAAAAGTATGCAGGTGTATACGATTCTCTGCACAATGTAACTGCATTGTTGTTCTCTGAGAATCCGAAAGAACCAGCGTTGATCATCAGTTCTTTCCGCAAAGAAAGCAATGGTGAAAAACCTGTATTGAAAGCAGCATTCATCAACGGTGATATTTATGCCGGTGATAACAACCTGAAAGCTCTGACTCAGATCAAGACGAAGAATGAATTGATCGGTGAAGTGATCGGATTGTTGCAATCTCCTGCTAAGCGTGTATTGGCTGCTTTATTGCACCACCACGAGAAGCAGGCTACCGCTAGCGCGGAATAATTTGAAAATTTGAGGATTTGAAAATTTGAAAATGATTTTTAAGTCTTCGGTTTCAAACGACAAGTATTAACTGAGAATATCTGGATTTGGGAATTTTCAAATTTTCAAATTTTCAAATTCTCAAATTAATAAAAATCAAATTTTTTTAAACCATCCGACGGATTCGCTTAGGCGGATATGAAGCCGGAAAAAATTGAAACAAAATGGCAGACGTAAAAGCATTAGCCGAAACACTAGTAGGCTTAACAGTAAAAGAAGTTCAGGAATTAGCTGATGTATTGAAAGCTGATTACGGTATTGAACCAGCTGCTGCTGCAGTGGTAGTTGCTGCTGGCGACGGCGGTGGAGCTGCTGCTGCTGAAGAGAAAACATCTTTCGATGTAGTTCTTGTAAGCGGTGGTGCTAGCAAACTGAACGTAGTTAAGATCGTTAAGGAATTGACTGGTCTTGGACTGAAAGAAGCAAAAGACCTGGTTGACGGTGCACCAAAGCCTGTTAAAGAAGGTATCTCTAAAGCTGAAGCTGACGATATCGTTGCTAAGCTGAAAGAAGCTGGTGCTGAAGTTGAAGTGAAGTAATTCACCCTCTTTAGTGTTAACCACAAAATATAGCCGCTCTTCGGAGCGGCTTTTTTTATGCCTTGTTATAGCTACAAGCTTCACAAAAATGGTATGACTCATTAGATGTTCATAAACAGAACTAAACGGATATAATCGAGTAGATCAAAATGGCGAAAGTTTTTTTATCTAATGTAAATAAAAAAGTTCTCAAAATGAGAACTTTTAAAAATAAAATATACTTTTGCTATGAAAATTCATTTGGTAAGACGAGAAACTGTTGATGCTTATAAAAAGTAAAATGCACAAAGTCGGGTCTCTTTTGAGAAATGGCGGGTTAAATTGAAGTATGCTGATTGGGCGATTCCTGAAGATATTCAGTCTAGTTTTCCGAGTACAGATCTATTAGGGAAAGGTAGTCATAAAGTTGTCTTCGATATAGGCGGAAATAAGTATCGGCTGATTGCTAAGTATGCGTTTGGCGATGTACAAGTCCACTTATTTATTTGCCGGATAGGTACACATGCTGAATATGATAGGTTATATAAAACAGGGGAACAATATCGTATCAGTAACTATTAAAACTACTACTATGGAAACATTAAAATATAAAGTGATCACTAGCATTACTCAGTACAAGAAGAATTGCAATACTTTGGAAGAGTTGGTATTCTCCGGTGCTAAAGATAAAAATACCAAAGATGAAATTGCACTCTTAACGCTTCTCATTAAAAAGTGGGATGCAGATCACCTTTTCACTACTGATTTGGATCCTATTCAATTACTTCAGTCTTTTATGGATGAACAGGGGATGAAAGCCAAAGATCTGGTTTCCCTACTCGATGTGAGTAAAGGATATGTTTCTGATATATTGCATTACAAAAAAGGACTTTCCAAAGATGTGATCAGAAAACTGGCAACACATTTTAAAGTATCTCAGGAGGCGTTTAATAGACCTTATGCATTGGTAGTTCCTGTGCGTGTGATAAAAACAAGAAAAAGAAAAGTTAATGCTTACTCTTTGCAAAAATAGAGTTAAGGTTACTACAATTGGTATTTCGTAATATATATTGAACTAAGAATGCCCGTTGAAAAATTTAGATATATGGCATAAAGTATTTTATCAGATCCTGTAACAGTAAAATTCCATTGTGGTGATTTTACTTGAATCGGGTCATATATTTTGTTAATGTCTTTACGGAACAAGGAGATACGTTCAAATTTTCGGGCAAATAAAGCATTTGATTGTATGTTCCGCAGTTTAGGATACAATTGATCTATCTGATCCTGAACAGCAATTGTCGTACTGCTATTTGATGGCCACTTATCCAGTTTTGTGCCGTTGTTGAGATAAATACTTTTTATTTTATTTGCTTCAAATTCAACTTGTACTCCGGTTTCGGTTCCTTTTTGTTCATCTAGATCCAATCCAGTATACAAGGTTATCCGGTTGGCAATGTCTTCCAGTTTGTTAAAGCTGTTCGCAACAATACCTAAATAGTGTACCTTTTTTTCTATATGAATTTTCTGGAGAGTCTGGTATACAACAAAGCTACTGTCGCCGATCGTAAGTTCCCAGAAAGAGCCGGTTCTAAGCGTATCGGATGATATGATTTTTGATACAGGGGACGTATCGGAACGAAGAATCTCAGTGTTAGCCTCTTCTTTGGTGCAGGCTGATAAGATACTTATCAATAAGAATATTTGAAAATAAGATTTCATATAGCCTGTATTTAAAGTATAATATAAAGTTACAACTTTCTTTAATATAACATTGTTAAGCTTTCAAGTTGCATTTGAGATAAACAGTTGATAATGATAGAACTTTTGGAAAGTTGCGGAACTTTCCAAAAGTTCATTCTCCCGAAGAGTCCCTCGTACCTCGGAGACTCTTCGAAGAAGAGAAAAAATGTATGAAGATAGTAGGGAGAGGAAGAATCAATCATTGTTTTTCAATCCAACTTTCATAAATATCCAATTCCAGCCCATTTTTATCGTCTGCCTCTGCAGCAAATGAAATGGTTGTTTTGCCATCCTTAGCTATTATTCTAATGATCGAATTCTCAAAAAATCCATTGCCTTTATCAGTCGTAACTTTATATACGGATTGCCCATTTTTTAAATACTCTTTCCACTCACAAAGAACCACCGATTTGATCTCGTTATCAATATTGATGGATTGACCTGCAATATTTCCGGATAGTTTGATTTTTTCTTTGTTAATGGTAATGGTGGCTTCAAATGGAATGTCAGCTTGTTTTACATTGTTTTGTATGAAACGTCCTGAAGAAGTTTTACTAACTGAGAGCTTTTCACATTGTGTAAAGCCTACAGATACAACACTGCAAAATACCCCGAGCATTAATAGTTTTTTCATAAGCATAGTAAAGATTCAATAAATGATTGGGGGGATTATTAAAATTAAGGATTTTATCTATATCAAGTTAACTGATTTTTCGAAAATTGAGCAACATAAGACCTAATCTATGAATTGAACTATCAGGCTCTCTTGATTTACTACAATGCCTATATCACACTAAAGTTTATCCTGAAAGCATTGAAGGAAGTATCTTGATCGCAGATTGTGAATGGTGAGGAAGGGGCTTTTATTGTGTAGGATAAGGTGGCAGAAGAACTAAATAGAATAACCATAGCTGGTTAGTACAACTTTTAGAAAGTTTCGGAACTTTCCAAAAGTTAATACTTTCGAAGAGTCCTCCAAAGGAGTCCTTTGTACCTCTTACCTCGGAATCTTCGGAGAAAGAAAAAGCTCAATGCTCATACAGCCAACTTTCAATTTCCTCAATACTTGGTAATTCCCCTTTGATATCTTCAGGCAGCTTTGTTGCAATTTTATATTCGGCTATGCCAATAGGTTTACTGGTGTCTCTCAGAGCATACTCTACTATGATTTTATTTTTAGTCTTGCAAAGTATTAATCCGATGGAGGTATTGTCGTATTTACCTTTCAGTGTATCATCGGCGATACCCAGATAGAGATTCATCTTACTAACAAATTCCGGTTCAAATTCGCCAATTTTTAATTCAATGATAATATGCCTTCTTAATTTGGTATGATAAAACAACAGGTCTATAAAAAACTCTTTACCACCTAATTCGAGTCTTTTTTGTCTGCCCATAAATGCAAACCCATCACCCAATTCTAGCAGCAGTTTCGTGATATGATTCATTAGAGCATCTTCCAGGTCTCTTTCTTTTGCTTTTTCGCCCAGCATAATAAAGTCTAACTGGTACGGATCTTTAAACAATTGAAATGCCAATTCTGAATCATAATCGGGTAAAGCCAATTGAAAATTGCTAGTAAGCGCACCTTGTCTTTTGTACAGTCCATTTTCAATTTGCTGTACTAATAAGTCTCTCGTCCAGCCATAGGTGACTGCTTTTTGAGCATAGAATAGCCTTTCTTCTACGGTATCCAGTTTATCCAATACAGTACAGTTATGCCCCCAGGGTAATTGTGCAACGCTCTGTTGCACAATTGTAAGGTCTTGATTTTCATTGGATTGAATTTGTGCAACGAAGCGTTGCACAATTGGAAAGTTTGGGTAAGCTTTCAGCAAAAGCCCGCATATATTTGACATTACGGGGTGATAATCCTTTCATATCTGGAAAAGCTGTTTTGAGGTCGGTAATAAAACGGTCAATAACTTTTGTGCCCCAGCCTTCTTGTTGTTGTTGTTGTAAAATGGTGTTGCCAATTTCCTAGTAAACTTTGAGCAATTCTTGATTGACAGCAAGAGTGGCTTTTAACCTTGCCTGCCTGATTTTTTCTTTTAATGATTGCAGTATGTTACGATAATTTGAATCAGGTTGAGAAGACATAACTGCATTGAAATTTTGGTAAAAAGATGTTTTGAAAATTACATCAAAACCAAAATGAATGGAGGTTGTTTAGAGGACTATTTTTAATAGAATATCAGCTATGCTTTTTATAGAACATGTGATGAAGTATTACTTCATGCTTTACCAATTGCTGGAAAATATTGTTATGTAAGAAAGGTATAACAACGAGAGCCCCTTCGTCGCAATTTCCGATTTGCAGTCGGAATGCTCCCCAGGGTGACAAATTTTAAATAGTGAGTGAGGCGCAGATGATTGGCGAAGCCAATCATCTGCGCTATTTTACCTGCACACCAGCGTCACCCTGACGAGCATCTCGATCGAAGATCGTGAATTGTGAGGAAGGGGCTGGTATTGTAAAGGATAGGGTATATGAAAAACTAAATACACAAAGTAAGATTGTGTTTCACGAAAGGCCTAAGAGGCGCAATGAGATATTCGAAGAAAGAAATGAAAATATTCAATATTTCTTTTATTTTTAAAATAAAAAATATGAGTGATCAATCAATTCTTGCTTTAATTGCCTACATAGCTGGGTCATTATTTTTTATAGCGATTTCAGCGTTGATCTTTAGATGGATTTTAGGTATTAAACAAATCGCACGTTCCTCTGAATTATCAGCTATTCTTTTGAAGAAGATTGCTGAAAAAAATGGATTGACAGATGAAGAGAAAAAAGAAATTACCAAATATCTTGATAGTAAATATTAATTACTGGGATCTGGAATTATAATAACTAAAAGATCTGAACAATTGAGAAGTATTTAAGATGACTAATTGCTAGATTGTTCTACTTTTCTTTTTAAATCTTCATAAATCGAACTCATGCTTTCAAATTGCTGGTTTAAACCAGTAATATATTTTTCTATTAAATCACTTTGTATTTCAACAGTTTTAATTGCATTGTACTGAGCATCTGAATACTCAACAGATGAGGTTTTTGTCAATTGTTCAAAATATTGTTTGTGCGACCATCTTGAGTCAAAAAAAGCTGGCTCATTCCAATAATTTGTTTTTTCTAAGTATGTTTTATAATCATTTAGAAATTGAAATATTAACTTCATATTTCTTTCAAATAAGGTTGTGAGTTCTTGCCTTCTTGTCATTGTTTTTATATTAAATGATGATTTGAAAACTTCATTACAAAGTCTCATTTGATAATGAACTATCAATGAATATTATTCCATTACTATAGCAAACAGATCTGAATACCTCTTTAATTACTAGAAGAGAGCCATCATTTTTTTTATTTGTCGCATAACCGTAGAAGGTTAACCACTGAGCTGCATTCGCATTTCGATATTCGTAGGAGAAATTAGCTAGAGAAATCGGTGTGTCAAAAAGAGATAATGTAATTGCTTTTGAAAGCCTATCAATTTCTGTGATAACTTTTTCTTCTAAAGCTGATTCATTATTTAATTCATCCATTATTTCTGCTAAGTAATGTCTTGGCGTCTCACCAAGCGATATATCAATATCTTGTAATCTTTTTTCTATTGCTTTTAATTCTGGCATTGCAGCTTCAAATTCAGTAATCGAAACTTGTTCTCTGTAATATCTCACTTTCTTTACCAATTGACCAATGAAATGATAATACGCTCCATCTTCTTCTTTGTAAAATTCATATTTTATCAAATCCATAGCTACTTATTTGAAAATTCACTCATGTAATATTAAACTAATTTGATTTTTTTATTAGAAAAATATTTCTCTTTATTTGTTAATCCATCAACGGTTTTGCCCCTCCCCAATAATTCCCCATATTTAACCTACTAAAACTTCACCATGAAACAACTTGCCACTTTACTATTAGGAGCGAGCTTGGCTTTTGCTTCCTGTAAAAACAATGCAGATTCATCTTCGTATTTTGATACATCCGGAATGGATACTTCCATTCACCCCGGTGATAATTTCTTTATGTATGCTAATGGCACCTGGATCAAAAACAGTGTCATCCCCGATGATCAAAGTGGATGGGGAAGTTTCTATACTCTCTATGATGAGAACCTCAAAAAAATGAGAACCATCTTAGATGATCTGTCGTCTAAAACTGATCACAAGTCTGGAAGCAATGAACAAAAAGTGGGCGACTTCTATGCCAGTGGTATGGATAC